>CAIXAA010000143.1 GCA_903917305.1 uncultured Myxococcales bacterium
GAACAGCGGCGCATTCGGATCGATGTACGCGTTGGCACCCGCCGTCGCCGCCGTGCCGCCATTGGTCTTCACGACGCTCTCGCGCAAGTCCAGGGGACGGTTGGCGAACTCCGGCAGCAGCTTGGAGCCCGCCGTCGTCGCCACGAAGTCCGCCAGCTTCTGCAGGTAGTTCTCGTCCTTGTCCAGCGTCGCCGAGACCTTCTTGAAGCCGCCATCCGCGCCGAGGAAGTAGCCCGACAGTTCCGTCGTCTTCTTCGTCAGTTTGGGCCGCACGACCAGCATCTGGTCGGCGCCGAGCTGGTTGCGCAGCTCGCGGATGCGGTCCTCGACCACGCTCGGCTGGGCGAAGTTGGCGACCAGCACGTTGCGGCCCTGGTCCAAATCCGGTCCGAAACTCGCGGCCTTGAGATCGAAGTCGACGTTGGTCGTCTTGTCCGCGTTGATGTCGACAAAGCGCCGGTCGGCCATCTGGCCGGGCTGCCGCACGGTGACGCGGTGCGGGCCGATGGGCAGGTCGGACACGACCACCGAGCCGTTGCCGCGGTGCGTGCCGTCGACCCAGATGTCCGCCTTGCCGCCCCGGACCGTGACCTTGAGGTCGCCGTTCGGGCTGTTGGCCAGGCCGCTCTTGACCGTCTCGAACAGCTCGCGCGCCGTGTTGCCGTACGCCGCGTACTCGTCCGCGGTCTGATTCGGGAACAAAAGCATCGACTTGACCAGCGCGTCGCGGGCCTGCAGCAGCTCGTTGTTCGCCAGCCACGCCAGCGCATTGCCCTTGTAGAGGCGCGCGTAGAGCCGCTCGTCCGCCGCGGCCGGGGCTTCGCTCAGGACCTGGACGGCCGACGCGAGGCGCTCCTGGGCGCGCTTGGGCGTGCGCAGCAGCATGGCGCGCAGGCCTTCCTCGACGAGATCCGCGGCCTTGGAGGCCACTTCGGCGCCCGGCGCCGGCGACAGATCGAACAGGCGCACGGTGTCCAGGCGGCCAGCGGCGTCGGCGAGCAGGCGCTCGAGCGCCTCGGCGTCATCGGCATTCTTGCGGGTCACCGGAATGACCAGCACCGCAAGCGTCGAGTTCACCGCGGATTGCGCCTGCGCGGCGGCGACCCAATGGCCATCGCGAAACGCGGACCACCACTGCAGATTCACCAGCGCGAGCCCGCACAGGGTCGCGAGGACGGTCCGGGCCAGGCCCGAGCGCAGCGTCGCCGTCAGCGGGCGAGAGGGCGCGGTGCGAAAAGAGAGGATGCGAGCGGTCATGGCGGTTCCTGCTGCAAAGGGAGACGTCGTGGGTCCTCACGGGCACTGCGGCGGCCTACGGCACGAGCAGCTTGGGGCAGTAGATGTCGCTCGTGGCGTTGCCTTGGGTCTTGAGCGCATCGAAGCTGGCGACGCCGCCGAACAGCAACATGCAGTCATTGCTCAAGGTCAGGCCGGCGTGGCCGCCGCGCTTGACGAAGGCGTCGGTGCCGCCGAGCGCGGTGGCGTCGAGCCACTTGCTGCCCGCGACGTCATAGGCGCGCATCGTGGCGCTGGCCGGCGCGCCAAACGCAGAGAAACCGCCCGAGATGACGACGTTGTTGATGCCGGCGAGGTTCGCCTGGTGCATGAACACGCCAGCGGCCAGGCCTGGGATCTTCTTGGTCTCGATGCGGCCTTTGGTGTCGCCGGCCGGGGGCTCGTGCAACGTCAGCAGGTAGACGTCGTCCGCGCTGGGCGGCAGCCACTTCTTGTTCGCGACGTCGTAGCGCGTGCCGCCGACCGAGAGGAACTCGCCGTCGTCGCTCTTGCCGGCGCCGAGCGCCGTGAGCGACGGGAAGAACAGCACGCCGTTGGCTTGGAAGTCGCCTTCGATCTTGAAGTCCTGATTGAACTCGCCTTCGCCGGGCTGCGTCGCTTCCTTGAAGCGCTCCGCGACGGGGCCGACGGTCTGGTCGGTGCGCGGGGCATTGCCGCCCCACAGCAGGTACTTGCTCGTGCCGACGTTGGTCGTCCCCGCGAACGCTGCCGCGGAGCCGGCGCGCACGCCGTTGAGCGGCAAGGACGCGAGCGTGTTGATGAAACCGCCGGCGTTGGCGCTGAACAGGTCGCAGTTCTTGTAGCCGTCGTCCGTAGCGACCGGCCACGGCGCGCCGCCCGCCACGATCACGTAGTCGTCCGACAGCGGCAGCAGGTTGGGCAGCACGCGCTTTTGCGTGAACTCCTGGCCGGTGCCGGCGCTGAACGTGTCCTTGTCGACGTCGTAGATCTCGAAGGTCGCGCCGTTGCTGGCCGAACCGTCCTCGACCTTCCAGCTCGGCGGCGCGCTGCCGTTCTTGGCGACGCGCATCAGGGTGGCGCCGCCGACGATCAGCACCTTGTTGGACTTCGGCAGGTAGATCGCGCTGTGGCCGCCGCGCTTGCTGACCATGTGGCCGTTGCTCTGCGTGAACTTGCCGGTGTTGGGGTCGAAGATGTACGCGGTGTCCTGCGGGGAGTTCAGCTGCATGTCCGTGCCGTTGGGGTCATCGGACGCCGCGCCAAAACCGCCCGTGATCAGGACCTTGCCGTTGGCGATGCGCGTCGCGGCCGGGAAGACCACGCTCGGGATCGTGCCGTCGACCGGACCCAGGCAGGTGAAGCCGTCCAGGGCCATGAGCGTCAAGTCCACGGCGTTGTTCGACAACTTCTTGATGTTGACGCCGCTCTTGCGGGCGAACCACGTCGGCGTGCTGGCGCCAGCGGCGTAGCCGAGCAGCGTGACCTCGCGCGGGCTGCCGGACGGAACATCCGAGAAGCTGATGCTCTTTTGCCCAGCGCCAAAGCCGGTCGTCGCCGTGTGCGTGACCGACATCGCGCCCGACGCCGTCGTCTGGCGCACCACCAGCTTGAAGGTGTGGATCTCCGGGAACGGGTTCTTGGTCGTGCCGGTGGGGCAGGAAGCCGTCAAGGCGCCGACGTTCATCGCGAAAGGCGCGCTGCCGGGGTCATCCTGGACGGCGCAGGCGCTCAGCGCGCACAGGGCCGCGCCGAGGGCGACCGCGGGGAGAAAGGAAAGGTGCATCGAAGTCCTCCAGGGCAGGGGCGGTCGGCAGCAGGCTCGGCAGCAGCGCACGTCAGAAAAGGCCCCGGAACACGTTGGTTGGGGCCAGGAAGAGGGTCAGAATGGGGTCAAAAAGAGAATCTTGTTGCGGCCTTCGATCTCGCCCACCGTGACGGGGGGCGGTGTCTGGCGCGACTCCGACGTGACGATGTAGAACTTGCGCCCTTCATCGGTGGCACTGCTGCGGCAGATCGTGTAGTCGGCCTTGGGCGCGTCCGGCGTGAACTTGGCCACCGACTTGCGGATGTGCTGCCAATACATGTCCCGCAGTTCTCGGGGGTTGCGCGTCGTCGGGAACAGGTCGACAAAAGCCTTGAAGGACGCATCGTCATCGGGGCCGAGGGCGAGCTCGTAGAGGCGGTAGATGACCCACTCCGGCGTGCCCTTCTCGGGGTTGCTGACCTTGCGGTTTTCGTCGCACAGGCCGCCTTTCTGCATCAGCGCCTGGGCTTGCACCCCGCGCTCCGAGCCGGTCTTGGCCTCGCCCACCGATTGGCGCGCGCCGACGCTCGTGCCGCGGTTGCAGCCGCCCAACGTGGCCAGGCTGGCGAGCATCGCCAGGCAGGTCAGCGCCAAGATGGTGAAGCGCACCATGCTGTGCCGTGCACCACGCGCCAAGGCCATCCGAGCTTGTCCGTCTTGCCGCATCCCAAAGCCCTTGCTTCGCCGTGTTGCAAAGCACCGGCGGCGAAATCTAGCACGAAGTGAAAGCATCGCCTACTGGTCAGCCTCGCGCATCGGGTAGTATAGTCCGGGCTGTCCCTCTGCGCCGTCTGCTGGTTGCAAGACGCGCGTCGGCAGCGACCGGAAGGGAGATGGAACACAACCTCGTCGGAGTCGCCCTCGCCGGCCGCTACAAGCTGGTCAAGCTCGTCGGTCAAGGCGGCATGGGCTCGGTCTACCAGGCCGCAGACTTGCAGATGAATCATCGGGTTGTGGCCGTCAAGGTGTTGGCGCCGCACCTCGTGTCCGACGACAAGCAGATCGCCCGCTTCGAGCAGGAGGCGCGCGCGGCCAACCTGCTGCGGCATCCCAATACGATCAGCGTGCTCGACTTCGGTCGCAGCGCGGACAACCACATCTACATGGTCATGGAGTTCCTGACCGGCGAGACGCTGACCGCCATCCTGCGCCGCGGCCGCATCGAGCCGATGCGCGCGCTCTACATGATGCGCCAGATCTGCAAGTCGCTGGCGGAGGCGCACTCGCACGGCATCGTCCACCGCGACTTGAAGCCCGACAACATCTTCATCTGCGAAATCTATGGCGAAAAGGACTTCATCAAGGTCATCGACTTCGGCATTGCCAAGTTCCTGATGTCCACCGGCCAGGAGCTGACGCAGGTCGGCAAGATGTTTGGCACGCCGCGCTACATCTCGCCGGAGCAGGCCCAAGGGCTGCCGCTGACCGCGTCGAGCGACCTGTACGCGGTCGGCATCCTGCTGTTCGAGATGCTGGCGGGGCGCGCGCCCTTCGTCGCCGAAGATCCGATTGCCGTCGCGATCAAGCACGTCCAGGAAAAGCCGCCGTCGTTTGCCGAAGTTGCGCCGGACCTGGACGTGTCCGAGGAGCTGGACCACCTCGTCTTCAAGCTGCTGGCCAAGACGCCGGCGGAGCGCTACGCCAGTGCCGATGAGGTCGTGCGGGCGATCGACGAGGTCATGCACGCGCTGGGCGGGCTCCGGCATGGTGGGCACTTCACGCCGGTGGCGGCGGTGACGCCGCCCAAGCCGCGCCCCTTGCCGTCGCAGCGGGCGCCGAGCGCCACCCAGCAGCCGGCGCAGGTCGCGCCGCGGCCGCGGGCAAGCTCGCAGCAGCCGGCGCAGCCCAAGGTGTTCCAGCACGTCGAGCGCACGCTGACGCTGGATGCCAAGAAGTCGGACCGGGATCCGCGCATCGACAGGGACCCGCGCAAGGACCTGGATCCGCGCGAAGAACGGACGCTGGCCATCGATATCAGCAACTTGCCGCCGGAGGACGACGACGAAGCGCCGGTGCAGCGCACGCAGAAGGACCTGGACGCGGCCCCGACGCGCCACCGGACGCTGCTCTATGCCGCGCTGGCGACCGGGCTCGTGCTGCTGGTGGTGGCCGTGGTCGTGGCGCTGACGAGCGAATCGTCGGAACCGTCGCCGCCGCCGCCGGTCGCGCAGATCCAGGCGGCGCCGCAAGAGCCTGAACATCTTTACCAACCGTCGATAGCTCCGCCGCACACGCTCGTGCCGCCGCCGCCGAGCGCGGAGGCGCCGCCGCCGAGCGCGGAGGCGCCGCCGCCCAAGGCGCAGCGCGTGACGCTGGCCTCGCAGCCATCGGGTGCGATCGTGCTGAAAAAAGGCGAAGATGTCGGGCGCACGCCGTACGAGATCGTGGTCAAGCCGGGCGATGCGGATCGGGTCTTGACGTTGCGGCAGGAGGGCTACGAGGATCGCATCGTCGATGTCATCACCGACACGGTGCTGCGCAAGGGGCTGACGCAGTTGCCGTTGGTCGAGATGCAGGTCAAGGCGCCGCTGGCCAACGCAGCGCCGCAGCCGCCCGAAACGCCGCCGCCGCAACATGGGGCTGTGGCGAGCCAGGCTGTGACGCACCAGGCTGCACCGCCACCGCCGCGGGTCCATCCGAAGAAGCCCAAAGAACGAGACTGGGAGTAGCCGTGAACCACGATCGTCGCCCGGCCATGGGTCCTCGCCTCTTGAGCGC
>CAIXAA010000144.1 GCA_903917305.1 uncultured Myxococcales bacterium
CGCCGAGGCTGCCCCGGCCGCTCCGGCTGCCCCGGCCGCTCCGGCCGCCGCTCCGGCTCCCGCCGCTGCTCCGGCTCCGGCCGCCGCTCCGGCCCCGGCTGCCGCGCCCGCTCCGGCCCCGTAAGGCGTCGAAGCTTGAGTAGAGACAAAGGTCGCGGTTTGCGCTGCAAGGCGCGCTGCGGCTGACGCTCCTGGTGCAGGGAGGGTCCTTAGCGGGGCCCTCCCTGTTCCGTTTTTGTAGAAGCGCGTGGCGAACCTTCGCTGCGTGCTGTCGCTGGGCGACTTGCGCCGCTGGCGGCCTGCCGCGTCGCGAACCGCAGTTTCGGATCTCGCACCGTCAGATCTCGCACGGTGAATCCCGCGTCTCTATCTCCAGCGCTGCGCGGTTGCAGTGCTCTTGCCTGAAAAGGCGCTTTCCACACAAGGAGTCAAGACAATGTTCACTCGTAAGTTGCGCGGCCTGCTCGCGGTTTCGTTTGCTGTCGTGCTCGTGGCCGGCTGCAAGAAGCAAGAGGCCGCTCCGGCCGCCGCTCCCGCCCCGGGCGCTCCGGCCGAAGGCGCTGCTGCTGCTCCCGCCGCTGCTCCGGCTGCTGCTGGCGACAACGTGGCGAAGGCCAAGGCCATGATCGACAAGATGGCTGGCCAGATGGAGAAGATGGTCGCGGAAGTCGAGGCTGCTGGCAGCGACGAGGCCAAGGTCAAGGCGATCGGCGAGAAGTTCAAGGGCGAGGCCGAGGGCATGAAGGCCGAGGGCGAGGCGCTGAACAAGGTGCTCACCGATGCCGAGAAGAAGACGGTCGAGGCGTACGGCAAGGAGAAGATGGGTCCGATCATGGGCAAGCTCATGGGCGCCATGATGAAGTCGCAGATGGCGAAGATGCCGCAGGCTCCGGAAGGCGCGGCTGGCGCTCCTGGCGCTCCCGGCGCTCCTGGCGCCCCCGGCGCAGCTGGCGCTCCCGGCGCTCCTGGTGCCCCGGGCGCTCCGGCCCCCGCCGCTCCGGCTCCGGCCGCTGCCCCGGCTCCGGCTCCGGCTGCCGCTCCCGCCCCGGCCGCTGCTCCGGCTCCCGCCCCGGCGGCCGCTCCGGCTGCCCCGGCTCCCGCGCCCGCGGCTCCCTAAGCTCCTCGGAGGCGCCAATGCCTTTCAGCCTTGCGCCCCTCGTCTCGGCCGCCTACGCCGATCGCTCCTTGCTGGCGGACCGCCGCCATTCCGAAGCAGTGCTCGACACCATCGCCGCGCTCGATCGCGGCCTGGTGCGCGTCGCCGAACCAGGCCCTGACGGCTGGGTCGTGCACGCCTGGGTCAAGGAAGCGATCCTGCTCTACTTCGCCATCGCGGCGATGTCGGTGCACGAAGTCGGTCCCTTCGAGTTCTACGACAAGATCCCGCTCAAACATGGCCTGGCCGGCCAGGGCGTGCGCGTCGTGCCTCCGGGCGTGGCGCGCTACGGCAGCTTCCTGGAGCCCGGCGCGATCCTCATGCCCGGCTACGTCAACATCGGCGCGCGCGTCGGCGCACGGACGATGGTCGACACCTGGGCAACGGTCGGTTCCTGCGCGCAAATCGGCGCCGACGTCCACCTCGCTGGCGGTGTCGGCATCGGCGGCGTGCTCGAACCGCCGTCCGCCTCGCCGGTCATCATCGAGGACGGCTGCTTTGTCGGTTCGCGCGCCATCGTCGTCGAAGGCATGCACATCGAACGCGAGGCCGTCATCGGCGCCGGCGTCGTCCTGACGTCGTCGACCGCCATCCTCGATGTCACCGGAGCCAGCGTCGTCGAGCACCGCGGCCGCATCCCCGCGCGATCCGTGGTGATTCCCGGCACGCGCCAGAAGACCTTCCCCGCCGGCACCTTCGGCGTGCCCTGCGCGCTGATCATCGGCCAGCGCAGCGAGTCGACGGATCGCAAGACCAGCCTGAACGCGGCGCTTCGCGATTTCGCAGTCGCCGTCTAGGCTTTGGGCCCAATCTGCGTGAACGGCAGGTACGGCAGCAGCGCCGCCGGCATCGTGATCGACCCGTCCGCCTGCTGGTGGTTCTCCAGGATCGCAATCAACGCCCGCGACAGGGCCAGCGCCGTGCCGTTGAGCGTGTGCACCGGCTTGGGCTTCTGGCCACCTTCGCCGTAGGCGCGAATCTCCAGGCGCCGCGCCTGGTAATCGGTGCAGTTCGACGTCGACGTCACCTCGCCGTAGATGCCCGCCTCGCCGCGCCCGGGCATCCACGCCTCGATGTCGAACTTGCGGTACGCCGGCGCGCCCAGGTCGCCCGAGCACACGTCGATGACGCGGTACGGAATCTCCAGCGCCTGGAACAGCTCCTCCTCGATGGCCAGCAGCTCGTCGTGGTGCGCCTCGCTCTTCTGCAACTCGCCTTCGCAGAAGATGAACATCTCGATCTTGGTGAACTGGTGCACGCGGTACAGGCCGCGCGACTCGCGCCCCGCCGCGCCGGCTTCCGTGCGAAAGCAGTGCGAAATGCCAGCGATGCGGATCGGCAGCTCGTCGGCCTTCAGGAGCCGGCCCTGCAGCATGCCGCCGATGGTGATCTCCGCGGTGCCGACCAGGCACAAATCATGACCTTGGATGCTGTAGACCTGGCTCTCCGCGCCGCGCGGATTGAAGCCGATGCCTTCCAGGATGTCCGGCCGCGCCAGGTCCGGCGTCACCACCGGCGTAAATCCCTTCGCGATCAAGCGATCAATGGCGAAGCGCTGCAAGGCGAGGTCGAGCAGCACCATCTCCTTGCGCAGGAAGTAGAACTTCTGCCCCGCGACCTTGGCGCCGCCATCGAAGTCGATGAGGTCGAGCGCCTCCGCCAGATCCACGTGATCCTTGGGCTTGAAGTCGAACTGGCGCCGCGTGCCCCAGCGCCGCAGCTCGCGGTGATCGTCGTCCGTGTGGCCGATCGGCACGTCCGGGTGCGTCAGGTTCGGCAGCGTGCGCAGCCAGCGGTCCAGCTCGACATCGAGCGCGGCGACGGTCGTCTCCAACTCCGCGATCTTCTGCTTGAGCGCCCGGCCTTCCGCGATCCTCTGCTGCCGCACCTCGGGTTCCATCTTGCCTTGCATGGACTTGGCGCTGGCGTTCGCTTCGGCGCGCGTCTGCTCCAGCAGGGTCAAGTCGACGTTGCGGCGGCGGTAGAGGTCCACCAGCCCGGCAACGTCCGACGGCATGTTGCGGTTCTTGCAGTTGCGGGTGACGTCGTCGACGTGGGCGGCGACGTGGCGGATGTCGAGCATGGGGAGCCTCCGGAGGGGCGGAAGTGTAGCCGAGCGTGGCCGTGGATGCCAGCCGGAGCCAAGGGGCCCCCGCGTGCCCGAAGGGACGGACGAGTCCAGCCCACGCGATGCAGATCGCAAACTAGCAACAAATTCCATGAGCATGCCGGGCATGCGAGAGTCGCCGCCCCAGCCGCGCACCCTGTAGGCGCAGGGCGCGTGTCTCCTTGACGAGACGGAAGCTGGAACGGCGACCGAGGCGCATCATGGCATTGCACACCTTGACTGTCACCGACGGACGCGGCGACACGACACATCTGCCGGACTGGGCGGCACAATTCGTTATCCTGATTCGAGTCTTGCGCGATCGCGGCTGGCTGGCGCGCATCGCGGAACTGCTGCGCGTCAAGCGCCAAGGCGGCTACGTTGGACTGGACATCTTCTTGTTCTTGCAGGCGTTGATGGTCTGGCCGCGGCCGGATCGGCGCACGCGGGCGATCAAAGCGTTCGATTCTGCTTGCAGCTTCTGTCGCAGCCAGCTTGCGGCGGTAGGCGGCCGGCGCAAGTGGCCAGGTCAGAGTGCAGTGTCGCGCTTTCTGAGCGCGGTGCCGGCGGGTTTGCCGCTGCTGACGGCGGGGGCGGAGATGCTGCGCATGGGCGTTGCACCGCTGGTCAGCCATCCCGACGCGCAATCGCGTGATACACATGGACAAAGCTGGCACGTGCTCGATTTCGACCCGACCGTGCTGGCGATTCGTCAGCGTGCGCTGCCTGAGGGCGAGGATCTCCCGGCGCCGGATCGACGGGTATCTGCCATCGCGGCGCCTGGTTATAGCGGGCGCAAGCGCGGCGAGGTGCAGGTCAGCATCGGTGCGCTGCAGCACGAGGGCAGCGGTCTGTGGCTGCAGACGATGGCGCAACCTGGCAATGCGCTTGTGTCTTCGATGCTGGGCGCGATGCTGGGCAGCATCGGGCCATGGCTGGCAGCAGCGGACCAGGCCATGGATCGGGCGGTGGTGCGCGCGGATGGCGCGGCCGGCAATATCCTGAGTCTGCAGGCATTTGCCGAACATGGTGTGCACTACCTGACGCGGCTGGCGTGGTACCGGCTGCTGGAGCGCCCCGACGTGCGAGCGCACCTGCGTGCCGCGCGTTGGCTGCAAGTGCCTGATTCAGGGAGTGGTCCGACGCGTCAGGCAGCCGAGATGGGCACATGGCCGTGGGCGGGCGCGCTGCCAGCGGATGCGCCTGCGGGTCTGCGCGAGGCGCGTCTGGTGGTGACGCGCTTTGCCGCCGACAGCAAGCGTGGTGCAGGCCACCTGCAAGAAGGCTGGCAATACGAGCTTTTCGGTACGGACCTCGATGCCTCGGCGTGGCCGGCGCCTGAACTGGTCGAGCTGTACTACGGGCGGTCGTGTCTGGAGAATCGGTTTGCCCAGGTGATGGCGGAACTCGGCCTGGACAAGCTGTTTTCCACGAACCTCGGCGGGCACTGGCTGGTGGTGCTGGTGGGGCTGTTCACCTGGAATCTGCGCACGATCCTGGGGGCGCAACGCGCCGGGCCGCTGCCCGCCATCGACCAGATGCCCCAGCCGCGGCGCGAGACGGTGCTCGCGGCGCCGCCGCCGCAACCGGCCTGCGCCGCCGAGCCTGAACCGGTCATCGTGGCCGCGCCTTTGCCGCAGGAGTCGCAAACGCCTCAACCCAAGCTGAATTCGCTGCTTGCGCGTCTGGCGGACAAGGACTGGTCGGCCATTGTCGCGCGCCATCCGGGCTGGCTGTGGCACGCGGACCAGGGCTTGCTGTGTCCAGCCGGTCTGGTCGCGCCGCCGCACAGGATCCGGATCAAAGATGGCAAATCGCCAGCGCTGGTCTTTCGCACGCACGAACGTGATTGCATGCCGTGTGGCCAGCGCGGGCAGTGCTTCGGTGGCGCGCGCCCGTATCGCTACCAACGCGATGTCACTGTCACTGTGGCTGGAATGGGCTTGTCCAAAGCTGACTTGCCGCGCCATCCGACTGCGCAACACACGAGGCCCGCTCCCGTTTCCGATCAACCGATGCCGCGCGATTGGCAGCCGCCGCTGCCCGTGCCGTCGGGACCGTGGGCGGTCCAGCCGCCTCGGCTGGTGCCCAGCGTGCTGCGCGCTGGCTTGGCGCAGGCCATGCTCGGCGCGGCAGTGCGACTGCTCCTCGCCAGCGACGAACCACCAACGCCGCCGCCACTCTGGCACGCCCGCAGCGCTGCCCAACGGCAACACCGACGCCTGACCTGGACACAGCGACTGAACCGCAATGCGCTTTCGCCAGACGCTCGCGTCGATGTCCGGCTCACGGCACGCGACAGATGGCTACTCGAACTGCCGATCGCTGCGTAATGCGGCGAACGATGGAGCGAATTTCGATGCGCATCGCGTGGGTCCAGCGGACTCGCACGAGCGGGGACCGGAGCGGAGCGCGAACCTACCCGCGCGGCCCCAGCACGGCAAACAGCCAGCCCGTCAGGTCGCTGCGCACCGACCGCTCGCGCAGGAGCGCCACGCCGTGCGCCTGCCCCGGCTGCTGCGCCACGCGCAGCGTCCGCAGGCGCCCTTGCAGCAGCTGGACCGACGCGGCCACACGCGCATCATCCTGGGCGAAGACGAGAAATACTTGCCGCTGCGCCATGTTGTCCAGCACTTCGAGCCCTTCGCTGTCCTGCTCGGGCAGGACCGGCGCGACCAGCGCCGTCGCGCGCACCTGCGGATCCGCGGCCGCCGCCGCCAGCACGGCGCCCGCCGCGTCGGACGACGCCACCAAGGCCAGCGCAGCCTCCGGGTTGTGCAGGCGTTGACGCAAACTCGTGAGCACGAACGCAATTCGCGCCTGCTCGTGGCTCTTGCGCGCCACCGGGTCGGGAATCGGCGGCGCGCTGCGCCCCGCCTCCGGCTGGGTCCACAGCACCGCCAGCGTCGTGTCGCGCGCCGAACGCAAGGTGCGCAGCACCGGCAGCCAGGCCGCCGCATCCTCGTCCGTCGCCGCCACGAACAGCACCACCGGCGCGCGGTTGGATCGACCGCGCCACAGCGTCAGCGGCAAGTGCGCGCCGTCGGGCGCCGCGAGCTGCAGGTTGTCGCCCGCTCCCAGCTCCGCCGGGGGCCGCGGTGCGGGCGGCGGCACTTCCTCGCCCTGCTCCGCAGGCGCGGGCTTGGCCAGCACCGGCTTGGGCGGCGCCACGGCCGCATCCGGCCCCAACAGCCGCGACAACAGCAACGCCAGCGCAGCCACCGCCACGATGCTTGCCGCGAGGAGGATCCGCTTGCGCTGCATGGCACTACCTTGGACAGCTGGACCCGCCAGCCGCTGCCGGTTGTAGTGCCCCGCGACGCGCGTCGCAAGCGCGTGCGGCAAAGGCAGCCGGCCACGGCAAAATTGACCAGACCCAGGCGCGGTGCTACGTTTCGCCCGCCCCAAGGAGCCCACCCGATGATGACGCGCAGCCAGTTGCAGGCCCTCTTGGACGAGCGCGTGCTGCTGCTCGACGGTGCCATGGGCACCGAGTTGTACGAGCAAGGCTTCGGTTTCGACCGCGCGTTCGATGGCCTGTGCCTGACGCATCCGCACATCGTCAAGCGCGTGCACCGCAGCTACGTCGATGCCGGCGCGCATGTCCTGACGACAAATACGTTTGGCGCCAATCGGTTGCGCCTGCAGCGCAGCCAGCTGGCCGATCAGGTGGGCGCGATCAACCGCGCGGCGGTGGCGCTGGCGCGCGAGGCGGCGCAGGCCCGGCCGCCGCACAACCGTCCGCTTGTCGCGGCGTCGGTGGGGCCGCTGGGCCAGCCGCTGGCGCCGATCGGCCACCTGACGCGCGAGATGGCCCGCGACGTGTTTCGCGAGCAGTTCACGGCCCTGGTCGAGGCCGATCCAGACTTGTTCCTGCTGGAGACTTTCAGCGATCTCGAAGAGTTGCGCCTGTGCGCCGAAGTCCTGAACGAAGTCGCGCCCGAGGTGGCCTTCATCGCGTTCGCGACCTTCACCGATGACGCCAAGACGCTGTTCGGCCACAAGCCGGAGGAGGTCGTGCGCACCATGCTCGGCCTGGGCGCGGCGGCGGTGGGCGCCAACTGCTCGACGGGACCGCAGGATCTCGATGCCGTGCTGGAGCGGATGCTGCGCGTGCCGGGTGCGCGCCTCGCCCTGGAGCCGAACGCGGGTCTGCCCAAGCTGGTCGATGGCCGCTATGTCTATGTCGCGTCGCCGGATTACTTCGCGGAGTGGGCGCTGCGCATGGCGGATCTGGGCGTGCGCGCCGTCGGTGGTTGCTGCGGCACCAAGCCGGCGCACATCGCGCGCATGGCCGAAGCCATCGGCATCCGCGCGCCGACGCTGCGCACACCAGAGGCGACGCGGCAGCCGGTGGAGGTGCGGGAGTCGGGCGTCGAAACGCTGGACGCGGCGCCAAGCAACGGTACGGGCTCCGATTTCGAGCGCAAGCTGGCTGCCGGCCAGTTCGTGGTCAGCGTGGAGTTGGATCCGCCGCGCGGCATCGACTGCGAGCGCCTCGTGCAAGGCGCCATTGCCTGCCGTCAGGCGGGCGTGGATGCGATCAACATTGCGGATTCGCCGCTGGCGACCGCGCGCGTCAATCCGCTGGCGCTGGCGGTGCTGATCCGCCAGCAGGTGGACATCGAGATCCTGCTGCACATGTCCTGCCGCGACCGCAACCTGTTGGGATTGCTGAGTGAAGCCATGGGTTCGCACGCCCTCGGCATTCGCCACGTGCTGTGCGTGACCGGCGATCCACCGTCGATGGGCGACTACCCAGGGACGCACGGCGTGTTCGAGGTGGATTCCATCGGCCTGCTGCGCACGCTGACGCACCTCAACCGCGGCACGGACGCCAACGGCAAGCAGCTGAATTTCCGTTGCGATTTCCAGCTTTCCTGCGCCGTGAACCCGACAGCGGAGGATCTGCCGCGCGAGATCGACCGCTTCCGTCAGAAGGTCGATGCCGGCGCGCGCTACGCGTTGACGCAGCCGCTGTACGATC
Organism: uncultured Myxococcales bacterium; assembly: GCA_903917305.1. GTDB lineage: Bacteria > Myxococcota_A > UBA9042 > UBA9042 > UBA9042 > CAIXAA01. Next base: position 8,251 of record CAIXAA010000144.1, read on the forward strand.
CCGCGGACTTGGAGCGTTTCTTGGAGCTGGCCAAGCCGACGATTCCGCTGCTGGTCGGCATCCTGCCGCTGCGCAACGCGCGCCATGCGCACTTCATCCACAACGAAGTGCCCGGCATGGCGATTCCCCTGGCCGTGCGCGAGCGGATGCAGAAGGCGGGCGCGGCGGGCCCCGAGGAGGGCATTGCGATCGGCCGCGAGTTCCTGGAGCGCGTGCGCAGCCAGGTGGCCGGCGCCTACGTGATGCCGCCGTTCAACAAATTCGAGATGGCGATCGAGCTGTTGCGCTAGCGACTAGAGGTCGAAGGCTTCCCCTTCGCGCACGAAGCGGATGGCGGGCCGACCGACCAGCTGGGTCGCGGCAATGGCGTCCAACTCCGCGTCGGTGCGCGCCGGGTCGTGGTGGAACAGCAGCGTCTGGCGCACGCCCGCGGCTTCGGCGTGGCGGATGGCGGCGTCGTGGGTCGCGTGCCCCCAGCCCTTGCGCGACGAGCCACTGCGGCCGAGGTACTCCGCCTCCGTGTACATGGCATCGATGCTCAGCAAGTCCGCGCCTTGAATGAAGTTGACCAGGACGGGATCCAAGCTCCCGTCGAGGGGATGCTCCCAGTCCGAGCAGTGCACGTAGCTGCGCTCGCCGAATTCAAAGCGGTAGCCGACGACGCCGCCCGGATGGTTCAGCAGCGTGGTGCGGATGCGCAGCGCCCCGAAGTCGAGCGTGCCGCCGACCTGCAGTTCGCGAAAGGTCAGGTCCGCGGCGAACATGTCGAGCGAGATGGGAAAGGCAGGCTGCGAGAGCAGTTGGCTGAGCACGTCCTCCAGCCCCGCGCCGTTGTGCAGCGCCGAGTAGAGGTCGAAGTGGTAGCCGGGCACGAGGAATGGCGCAAAGAAGGGAAAGCCCTGCACGTGATCGAGGTGCAGGTGGGTCATCAGGAAGGTGATGCGCGCGGCTTCCGCACCGCGCAGCGAGTCGCCGAGCGGCCGCACGCCGGTGCCGCCATCGAGGACGAAGCGCTCCTCCCCGCAGCGGACTTCGATGCAGGAGGTGTTGCCGCCGTAGCGCACCGTGTCTGGACCGGGAGCGGGAACGCTGCCGCGAACCCCCCAGAACTTGACCCAGAATCGGGCCGGGCTCTTCGGGCTCGTGCTGGTCATCCGGCAGCCGCCTTGCGCAAGGGGAGGTGTCGTTTCCGGGATCGTGCCGCCATTGCCCCCGCTCCGGTCAGCGAGGTGCGACTGTACTCGGCGAAGCTGGCGCAGGGCAAGAGGACTGTAAGCAATTGTCAAGGCTGGGCAGGAAGCGGAGGATCAATCGGCACTTGAAACGCACGCGCCACACCCGCGCGCAGGACGTCGACGCTCAGCGTATCGGCGGTCTTCAAGCGCTCGAACGCCGCCAGCAGGTCGCCAGGCGTCACGATGTGCTGGCCGTTGATCGCCACGAGCACGTCGCCAGGCTGCACGCCAAAGCGCAACACGCGCGGGTCATTGCCGAACAGCTGCACGACGCGAAAACCGATGAAGTGCTTGCCCGGACCGAGCACCGGATCCAGCGGCACCTGCGACAGGAAGTAGCCCGGCCCGGCCTTGAGCATGCGGTTCAGGACCGGACGCGGCAGGACGAGCGGACCCTCGGATGGAATCGAGACAGCGCGGCGGGCACCGCTGACCGCGGCATGATGCGCGGGCTCCGCCGCAGGCGGTGGCTCTTGCGGTGCGATCTCAGGACCCGCGCAAGCGCTGGCCAGCGCGGTGATCAGTGCGAAGTGGTAGGGGCAATGCCGCAAAATGCCTTCCCTTCGATATCATGGGGTTTGCCGATGAGATCGTGCCGGCAGGTCAAGCCCGACCGGCAATCGCCCGTGACGCTGCAAGTGCGCATGCAGTAGGTATTTTCCGTGTCGTAGGTGACGCCCGCGAACTCGAGCGCGGGGAAGTCGACGCAGGTCGCTTCGGCCGGGCACTCGCCCTTGCGGCACGGCGTCTTGGTGCAGTAGCCGTCCGTGGTCGACGTGTCGCAGATCAGGCCCGTGCCGCATTGCGTTGCGGTGGTGCAGGTGTCGCCGACGGACGGTTGGCAGGCGCTCGCGGTCGCCAGGACGAGCACGAGGAGAAGGCTGTAGAAGCGCGGTGTCGGCATGGCCATCCAGGTTCGCGTCGATCGAATTCAGGTTACGGAACAGGCGCTTCGGCGGCAGTTGCCGGCGCAGGGGCTGCGGTGCTGGCTGCCGACCCGCCACACGGGTCCGCCTGTGCTGCGCTGAGCGTAGCACGCGCCCACTCCGGATGCGCCGCCGCTTGCGCGGCAAACGCGTCGAGGAAGGCGGCGGCGTCCTCGAAGCCCTGATCGCGGTAGATGCCCGCGCCCGGCGTCGGACCGCCCACGAGTGCACAGCGGATTTCGCGGTAGGCACGCGCCAGGTGCTCCTCGCCCTTGACGTCCAACATCGGCGCCGCAGCACCTTTGGCGGACAGCGGCGCGCCCTTGGCGGCGACATCCTTCTTGCCGCAAGCAGCGAGCGCGACGACAAGGCACAGGCAAGCCCAGGACTTCATTCAACGACCTCGCGAACAGCCCGCTGCGGCGACCGCAACTACAGCGCCTTGAGCGCCGCGCGTCCCGGATAGACGGCGGCGGCACCGAGGGCTTCCTCGATCCGCAGCAGCTGATTGTACTTCGCCGTGCGCTCGCCGCGCGAGAGCGAACCGGTCTTGATCTGCCCGGCGCTCGTGGCGACGGCCAGATCCGCGATGGTCGTGTCCTCGGTCTCGCCGGAGCGGTGCGAGATCACCGTGCGGTAGCCGGCGCCGTGCGCCATGTCGATGGCGTCCAGCGTCTCGGACAGCGTGCCGATCTGGTTGACCTTCACGAGGATGGCGTTGGCGATGCCCTGCTCGATGCCGCGCTTCAAGCGCTTGGGATTGGTCACGAACAGGTCGTCGCCGACGATCTGCACGCGATCGCCGATCAGGCGCGTCAGGGTCGCCCAGCCGGTCCAATCGTCCTCGGCCATGCCGTCTTCGACGCTGATGACCGGGTAGTCCGCGCACAACTGCGCGAGATACTGCGCGAAGTCGTTGGAACCCATCGTCCGGCCTTCGCTGGCGAGGGTGTAGATGCCCTTGTCCGCGTCGTAGAACTCAGTCGCCGCGACATCGAGCGCCAGGGCCACGTCGACGCCCGGCTTGTAGCCGGCCGCCGAGATCGCCTGCGTCAGCAAGTCGAGCGCCTCGGCGTTGCGATCGAGCAGCGGCGCAAAACCGCCTTCGTCACCGACGGTTGTCGTCTTGTTGCGCGCCGCCAGCAGCTTCTTCAACTGGTGGAACGTCTCGGCACCCGCGCGTAGCGCTTCGGAAAAGCGGTCGAAGCCGACGGGAACGACCATGAATTCCTGGATGTCCAGGCCACCGGCCGCGTGCGCGCCGCCGTTGATCAAGTTCATGAGCGGCACCGGCAGCACGCGCGCCTGCGCTCCGCCGAGGTAGCGGTACAGCGGCAGCTGGTAGGCCTCCGCGCTCGCGCGCGCCGCAGCCAGGGACACGCCGAGGATCGCGTTGGCACCCAAACGCGCCTTGTTTTCCGTGCCATCGAGCGAAAGCAGCAGCGCGTCGATCGCGCGCTGATCCGCCGCGTCACACCCGCGCAGCGCCGGCGCGATGTCGTCATGCACGTGCGCGACCGCCTGCCGCACGCCTTTGCCAAGGTAGCGGTGGTCCTTGTCGCGCAGCTCCAGCGCTTCGTGCGAACCCGTCGAGGCACCGGAAGGCACCATCGCCCGGCCGAACGCGCCGCCGGCGAGGCGCACCTCCACTTCGATGGTCGGATTGCCGCGTGAATCCAAGACTTCCCGCGCGTGAATGCGTTCGATTGCGGTCTTCATGAGCGCTCCTTCCCCAAGTTGCGAGGCCGCGCGACACTACCGCGTAGGTGGCATTCCGGTCAACGTGGCACGAACTCGTTGCTTGGCACGGCGGCGACCGTGGGACACAGTATTGCCGCGCCACTCCCCCGTTCGGCGCAAGGAGCATCTCATGCAGCGAATGAAGGTCGCCGTCGTCCAGGTGTGCGGCGGCGAGAACATCGAGCACAACCTCGCGCGCGCGTGCGAGATCGTCCGTGAGGCGCGCGCCGATGGCGCCGAGCTCATCTGCCTCCCCGAAAACGTGGGCTTTGTCCGCATCACCGAGAAGCGCAACTTCGGCGAGACCCTCGATGGCCGCGTCGTGACCACGTTTGCCAACCTGGCGCGCGAGATCGGCGCGGCGATCCTCATCGGCTCGGTCCAGCAGCTCAGCGACGAGGCGCACCGCGTCTACAACACCTCGATCCTGCTCGACCCTGATGGCAAGATCGTCGGCAAGTACGAGAAGTTGCACCTGTTCGACATCGACATCCCCGGCCAGGTCACGCACCAGGAGTCCGCCAACGTCAAGCCCGGCGACAAGGCCGTCACGGCGGAGTGGAAGGGCACGTGCTTTGGCATGACCATCTGCTACGACCTGCGCTTCCCGGAGCTCTACCGCCTGCTGCTGGACCAGGGCGCCGAAGTGCTGCTCATTCCCGCGGCTTTCACGCTGCAGACCGGCAAGGACCACTGGGAGGTGCTGCTGCGCGCGCGCGCCATCGAGAACCAGTGCTACGTCATCGCGCCGGGCCAGTGGGGCCACCATGGCGGCACGCGGCACTCCTACGGCCATTCGATGATCATCGACCCTTGGGGCCATGTCATCGCGCGCTGCTCCGACGGCGAAGGCTTCGCGGCCGCCTGGCTCGATCCCGCCAAGCTCGTCTCGGTGCGCCGCAACCTGCCTTGCGCCAGCCACCGCAAGTTCTAGAACACCGATCCGCGAAACGCCCTCAGTTCACCCAACTCAAGGGATCGACAGCCAGATCCTGAAATGATCTACTGCGCGGCCAGGAGGTGGCCGATGCGGTGGTCATTCGCGAACGAGTTGTCCAAGCCGGAATCTAAGATCATCAAGCGGTTGGAGCGTACAGGTCGGCTCTTTGCCTTCCTGCGTGAGATCCGTGGCGAGCTCTTCGACGAGGCGTTCCAGGCCGAGTTGGAGCTTGCGGGCTACAAGCCACGCGGGCAGGAGCCGCTGCCGCCGGCGATGCTCGCGATGGTCACGCTTTTGCAAGCGTACACGCAGACTTCCGATGCCGACGCCGTGCTGTGTGCAGAGATGGACGCGCGCTGGAAGCTGGTGCTCGGCACGCTTGGCGACGACGACGCGCCGTTTGGCCAGGGCAGCCTGCCGCGGTTTCGCGAGCGGATGATCGCCCACGACCTTGACCGAAGGCTTGTCGACCGCACGGTGGAACTGGCGAAGAAGCAAGGCGGTTTTGGCTGGCAGGTGCTCAAGGCCGCGCTGGATTCGTCGCCGCTGCTGGGTGCCGGCCGGGTCGAGGACACCTGGAACTTGATTGGCCGCGCGATGCGTCATCTGGTCGAGGCGGTAAGCCAAGTCACGTCCGTGCCTGTGGAAACCATCGTCGCCGAGAACCAGTTGACGGTGGTCGGCGGTTCGAGCGTCAAGGTCGCGCTGGACCTGGACTGGGACGACCCGCAGGAGCGGCGCAAGGGCTTGGAACGGATGGTGAATGAGGCTTCGCGGCTGCGGTCGTGGGTGGAGGCGCGCGCCGGAGACAAGGCCAAGCAACCGCCTTTGGATCAGGCACTTGCTGACCTTCAGCGCGTGATTGAGCAGGACACGGAGCCCGACCCGGACGGCGGCGGGCCGCGCATCACGCCGGGCACGGCGCGCGACCGGATGCCGTCGCTGGGCGACCGGGCGATGCGCCACGGGCGCAAGAGCAAGTCCAAGACTTTCAATGGCTACAAGCGACACATCGCGCGGCTGCTGGGCACGCGGATGATCGCCGGGGCGGTGGTGCTGCCGGCCAATCGAGCCGAGCACGAAGCGACGGGCGTGCTGCTGCAAGACATCGCACGACATGGGGATTTGTCCGAGCTGTTCATCGAGCGCGGCTATCTGGGCGCGCCGGCGGTGGCCGAGCTCGACCGCGGCGGTCGCCGCGTGCGCTGCAAGCCGTGGCCGAGCCGCAATCGCGGGCGATTCACCAAGGAAGACTTCGATATCGATGTCGAAACGGGGCTTGTGCGCTGTCCCGGTGGGCAAACGGTGCAAGCCAAAGGAGTGCACCGCCTGGCGAACTTCGGCCGCGCCTGCGCGACCTGCGCCCTGCAAGCGCGCTGCACTGCGGGGAAAAGCGGGCGAACAATCGCCATTCATCCGCACGAGGCGCTGCTGCAGCGTCTGCGAGCTGAGCGGCGCGATCCGGTCGAGCGCGCAACCCTGCGACAACGCGTCGATGTCGAGCATGGACTGGCGCGTATCGCGCGGATTCAGGGCCATCGGGCGAGGTACAAGGGCGAGCGCAAGAACACGCTCGACACCAGGCGGGCGGCCGCCGTCGCCAACCTCATGGCATTGCAGAAGGTGATGTGTGAGGCTGGTCGTTAGCGGTTTGGTGTTCTAG
>CAIXAA010000145.1 GCA_903917305.1 uncultured Myxococcales bacterium
GGATCTGGCAGCGGTACGCTCGCAGGCGCGTCAGGTGGAAGTGCCCGAGGACGTCGTCGCCCTTCTGGTGGCGCTGCGCGACCATTGCGCAGCCGAGGGCATTGCCGTGTCGGATCGCCGATGGCGCAAGATCGTGCATCTGCTGCAAGTTTCAGCGCTTACCAACGGCCGCGAAGTCGTGTCAATCTGGGACGCGTGGCTGCTGCAGCATTGTCTGGGCGACGAGCACGAGGATCGGCAGAAGGTGCACGCTTGGTACGCGGAGCGCGTCGGGGCGAGCCGGGCGATGGACACCGGGCGGCTGACGAAGATCGTCACGGCGTGGGAGGCGCGGCTGGCGCGCGATGAAACACACAAGTCCCAGCGCGTGGATTCCGGCGGCCAACCGTTGTTCAAGGGCGCGGACGGGAAGCCGACAACAGACAGCAAGGAGAACGCGCAGAAGTCTCGCGCCGGGGCGCCGCTGTACCGCGCTCCTGCCCGCGCCTTGCAGCGAAACGGCCATTCTTGGAACACGACGCCTGTCGACCAGGACAACGGCGGCCAGGGCTGGCTGCGCGCCGAAGTTGAAGCCATGCTCGTCAATGTCAACGGCGACAACATCCATTTCGCCCAGTGGAAGCAGGCCTCCACGCACTTCGACAAGCCGGCCAACTGGTTGATGGATGACTCGAAGTTGCTTCCGCTCATGGAGACGACGCGCCAAAAGCGCGCCTATATCGATGACTGTCAAGAGCAAGTCGCCGCGCACGCCGACGTCGTCCAAGACTATCTCGCCAATGTGGACGCACAGGTCGCTTCCCTGCACGCCGACATCGAGGCGCACTTGTGGGTCACGGCGGACTTTGTCGGCCCGGCGGAAACTTCGCTCCTGGCCACGCGACTGTCGGTGCAGGGGCTGCTGGCGCGCTTGGCACAGGTGGCCAGCGGCTTCTCGCAGCTTCCCATTCAAGATGACATACCCGACCTCGACGATTCGGCGGAAGCACTGGCGGCGAGGCCACCGCGCAAGAATGTCGTCAGCAAGCGCATTGGCGTCTAGGGAGAGGTGATGACTGCCCTATTCGACGCCAGCTCGATCGAGCGCGACTACGCATTCCTGGACGCGTGTCCAGAGGCGCTGGTTGGCGACGTCGTCACGTTGCCTGTCGGAACGCTGCAGGAACGCGTGGCTGGCTTGCTCGGTTGGCGCGACGCGCTCCTCGCCGGTCGGCTACCTGCCGAGGGGAGCTGGCCATCGGCTCCGGTGGACGCCCCGATCCGTGCAGCGCTGCAAGAGATGGATCTGGCGCGCTTTTGCCGGGACCAGCCCGACCTCGTCGCGGCGCTGCTGGCGGACATCCTCGCGGCGGTCCGCCAACAGACAGACGCCTTCCACGGCGATATCCTGACGCGCTTGAGGGAGTTGGAAGATCTGGAGCGGCAAGGTATGGCGCAAGCCGAGGCGGCAGTGCACGCGTCAGGCGAGCCATGCGCAAGGATGCGAATCTCTGTGTCGCAACTGGACAAGCTGCGAATCCAGGCCCATCGCGATGCTCTCGCCCGCCCTCGCGAGGCGGACACTCAACTGCAATCCCAATGGCAAGAGCGAGCCCGCGTGTGGGCAGAGGTCTTCGACGTCTTCGGTGACCTCGGCGAACTGCTTGGCCGCGGCTGGGACCTGAGCCAAGGCGTGTTGCGTCAGACCGGCTGGTTGGAGATCCAGCGACTGCACAAGCTGCTGGCGCAACTGCCGCAGCTGCGTGAGATCGTGCGGACTTTGGGTCGGATGCAGGAGGCGCTGGAAGGAGAAGCTGTTCTCGAGACGGTGTTCCAAC
>CAIXAA010000146.1 GCA_903917305.1 uncultured Myxococcales bacterium
CTGGTCCTTCGATCGCGGTCCCAACGCGCTGCGCGAGCTGTTCGGCCAGATGATCGCCGCCGGTGGCGACGTGATGCCGCGCGCGGTGGTGGCGTCCATCGATGTCAGCCGCGGCAAGGCGACGCAGGTCGTGCTGCGCGATCGCCGCCAGGTCATCGGCTGCGACCTGCTGGTGTGCAACACGGACCCCAAGCGCTTCTTCCACCTCATTCCGCAGGAAGTGCAGAACGAGGAATTCCACCACATCATCCATACCTTGCAGCCGGTCTACTACACTTACGTCGGCAACTTCGTGGTCAAGGCGCGCGCGATCCCGGAGGCGATGGGGCGCCACGTCTTTGCCGTCGCCGACCTGCAGCAGCCGCTCGAAGAGGACAATCTCCTGCACATTGCTCGCGATCTGGACGCCGGGCTCGGTGTCGACGACCGCGAGGTGCGGCTGATCTCCGCGTCGATGCGCGTGCCGATCGGCTCGGCCAGCGGCGGCGTGGCGACGGCGCGGCACCTGCTCGATCGCCTGCAACGCCGCGTCGAGGATACGATTCCGTTCCTGGGGGAGCACCTGCTGGCGCGGCACACGCCGTGGTTGAAGGGCGAAGAGGGCGGCGCGGAGGACATCGATCCCCTGGAGCTGCAACCGGCGTACGGCGAGGCGATCGCGCACACGCTGGGCACGAGCCCCATCGCGACGACGACGGGATACCGAAACATCCTGATGGGTTCGGATGCGTCTTTTGCCGGGCTCGGGCACGATGGGCCGTATGTCGCCGCGCTGAACATGTTCAGCCAGGTGCTCGATCGCGTGCCGCTCAAGAGCGGGTTCTGACGACCCGCCATCGAGGATCCTGTGGTGCAACTGGTCAAGGTGACTCTGATTCTGCTTGCTTGCGTGCTGGCCTGGCCGGCTGCCGCGGACGAACCGGCGCCGCCCAAGGTGTTCCGCTGCAGCTATGCGACCTGCCTGGAGCGGGCGCTGCAACGCTCCCCGCTGCTCGCCGCGGCCGGAATGAGCCTGGATCTCTATGAAGCTAAAGCGAAAGAGGCGCAAGCCATCGCTTATCCGCGCTTGACGGCGACCGGCTTCGCCTCCGCGCTGCCCCGCCTCAAGCCGGGCAGGAACGGCGACAACACGTTCTCCGACTACGACTTTGCCGATTGGGGACCGCTGCTGCTTGGCGAACTGTCGGTGGCGCAGCCGGTCTACACCTTCGGCAAGATCGCGGCCTTGAAGCGCTTGGCGGCGCAGGGCATCGAGATTGGCAAGGCGACGCGCAAGGTGGCAGCCGACGAGATGCGCTACCAGGTCGCCAAGGCCTATTGGGGCCTCGTGATGGTCAACGGCATGAAGGACATGATTGCCGATGGCTTGAAGCTGGTCGACGAGCAGCGCGTCAAGCTGGAGAAGCAGCGCGACGAAGGCGACGAGAAGTTCAACCAGGCGGATTTGTTTCGCTTGCAGATCTTCCAGGCCGACATCGAAGACAAGGTGCGGCTGACCGAGCGCACGCGGCAGGCGGCCCTGGACGGCCTGCGCATGGCGATGGACGACTCCATGGACGTCCTGGTCGAGCCCCTGGACGAGGAGATCGTGCCGCTGGAGGTCAAGCTGCTGCCGATGGAGGCGTACGAGGCGCTGGCGCTGGCGAACCAGCCGCGGCTGATCGGGATGCGCGACGGCACGGCGGCCAAGCTCGAGCTGGTGGAGTACGCCAAGACGCAACTCTACCCAGACCTTGCGTTTGTCGCGCGCGTGGCGGGGACGTATGCGCCGACGCGCTCGACGACCACGGACTCGATCGCGTCGAACCCGAACAACGTCGCCAACAGCGGCGCCGGCTTCGCGCTGAGTTGGAACATCGATATCTTCCGCAATCTGGCCAAGCTGGAGCAGGCAAAGGTTGAGTACAACCAGCAGGCGACGCAGGAGAAGGGCGAGCGCGAGAAGACGCGCACCGAAGTGCGGCAGCTGTACCGCGAGGCCGTGGACGCGCACGAGATGCTCAAGGTGCACGAACAGGCGATGAAGTCGGCGCGCGGCTGGCTCAACGCGTCGAGCCAGATGTATGAAGACGGTTTTGAGGAGTTTCCCGAGGTGCTTCGCGCGATCGAGGCGTATACTCGCAGGCGGTTCGCGTTCCTGGAGGCGATCTTCAACCACAACCTCGCGGTGGCGGCGCTGTCGCGCGGGGTCGGGATGGACGTGACGGCGGTCAAGAAGGTGCCGGCCGCCGTCCCGCAGTGAATGATCCGCACCCGTCACGCGTTCATGGACAAGCAGCGCGAGGCGAACACCGCGCAGGAGGCAGGATGTCGAGCAAGCGGACAGTGAGCGTGGCCCTGGTGGTCGTGGCGCTTGGCGCCTTGGCGCAAACGGCGCTGGCCAAAGGCAAGCCCGCGGTCAAGGAGCCTGCGGCGGCGGAAGCGGCGGCACCGGCACCGGCGCCGGCGCCCAGCGGTCATCCGGGCGACCCGCAGAAGTTCATCGCCGGCCTCTACACGCGGCTGGATCAGATGAGCCAGAACGCGAAATCCGTGGACGAATTGCACGGGCGCATCGGCCAGGAGCTGACGGGCATCGTCGACTACGTGGAGATGGGACGGCTGACGCTCGGCGCGAAGTGGAACGACATCACCGAGCCGCAGCGCAAGGAGTTCACGGGACTTCTCAGCGGCATGGTCGTCAACACCTACGTGCGGCGCTTCAAGCCGGGCACGGCGATCGAGATCAGCTACGCCGCGGCGCCCAAGGCGCTGTCGGAAGGCAAGGTCCAGGTGCAGACGACGATCAAGGTCAAGAAGACCAGCGCGGACGTGCACTACGACCTGCTGCCGCGCGGCGGGCAGTGGGCGGTCTACGACATCCTGGTCGACGACGCGAGCCAGGTGCAGACATACCGGCAATCGTTCAAGAAGATCCTCGACAAGGAAGGCTGGCCGGGGCTGATGACGCGGATGCGCAAGGCGGCTGAGAAGAAGGTGGGATGACACTGCTGGTTGGAAGCTCGGGGGCGCGCCGCCCCCGCACCCCCGCGGCAGGCCGCAGCCGCGGCCTGCATGCCGCCCGCCGCACCCGCGGTTCGTTGGCCCATCCTGCTGGCGAAGGCGGCGGACGGCATCTCGCCAGGGCCCTCGCGGCTGCTGCGGCCTTCACGCTGCTGACCGGTTTTGGACCGTACCGGGCCGAAGGGCTTGGCGCGAACGCTTTGGGCGTGGCGGACGCGGTCGTGGCGTCCGGAAGCGGCACGACGGCGCTGTATGCCAACCCTGCCGGAATGAGCAGCACGCGCCAGCAGGTGTTGTCGGGCGGCTTCGTGCGCAATCCGCTGCAAGGCTCCTCCGCGCTGCACGTTGCCTCCGTGGACTCGACGTCGGATTGGGGCCTGGCGGCCGGCGCCGGCTACGTCTCCGACACCAATTGGATGCTCGACCACCCGCAGCGCACGGGCAACGACCTGCGCTTGGGCCTGGCTGCGGGAACTGCGAGTGATGCTGGGCGCTTGCAGGTGGGCGTGGCGGCGCGGCGCGTCGACATCAACCACGCCGGGCACGGC
>CAIXAA010000147.1 GCA_903917305.1 uncultured Myxococcales bacterium
AGCGCATCCAGGCACAGCACCAGCGCCTTGCGCTTCTGGCCCAGCGACATGGCCAGCGAGTGCACGTTGGTGTTCTCGCGCGACAGCGCCAGGATGCGCGTCTTGAGCTCCGCATAGCGGGCAAAGCTGGCCGCCGCCGTGGCCAGATCGGCATCGCCGCCCAGCGTCGGCAGCGCGCCCAGCCCAGCGAGATCCTTGCGAACTTGCCCTTCCTCTTGGGCCATCGCCGCTTCGAGCTGATCCATCTTCACGTCGCTCGCTTCGGCGATGTGCGGCGCCAGCGCCGCTTGGATGCGCAGCACCCCCAGCCGGGCGCCATCGGCCAGCAGCGTGGCCTGGCTCGCGTCCAGCGCATCGGCGCGCCGCTCCACCACCCGCGCCAGCGCGGCGTCCAGCTGCGCCAGCGTCTCGGCTGCCGGGCCAAACAGTAGCGCATAGGCCTTGAGGTTGGTGTTCTGCACGGCAAGGCGCAGCACCTCCTGGTCGACGTGCTGCAAGTCCGCGAACGCCGTCGAAAACTGGGAGAGCAGCTCGACCTCGCGCTGCGTGCCGGCGACCTGCCGGCCCAGCTCCTGGCGTTTGCGCTCGACCTGCGCGCTCGCCGCCCGTGCTTGTGCCGCGAATTTTGCCGATTCGTCATCCGTGGTTGCCAGCACAGCGCTCTTCTCGGCCTCCGACGCCGACGCCAGCGCGAGCTGCATCTGGCCCACCAGCTCCACCCGTCCCGCGCGGCTGGCCTGCGCCGCGAGCAACTGCGCCTGATGCGTGCGGAAATACCACACGACCGCCAGCAGCAGGGCCAGGACGACCGCCCCTTGCACCAGCCACACGAACCCTTGCGTGCCCGGTTTGTTGTTCATGTTGTTCCAAGCCTTGGCGTCCTGCAGCGCAAGCGGCGCGGACGACGATGGGCACTTCTGGCCCGGGACAGGATGCTTTGCGCCCAGCCTACGCCCGCGCCCGGCGGCGCGGCAACACCTGCGCGCCGGCGCTGCCCGGGTGCTGGGCATTGTGCCCAGCGTAGGCGCAGTTGGGTCAGGACGGTGTCAAGGTCGTGGCTGGTTGCGTCAAGAAGGCGTCAAGCCGCCGCACGTGGCCGCTGCAACCCGGCACTCAGGCACGCTTCGCGGCGTCTTGATGGAATCCTGACACCCGCATCGGCTTTTTTGACGGATCCACGACGCCCGACGGCCGTATCCTGTGGGGTAGACATTCGCGAACCTGCAGGCGGTCCGCGAACGGCGCGCTGGCCTGCCCATGAAGGAGGTGGTGATGCACGATCTACGTTCATCCAGCCCAGGAATCGTCGTCGTGGCCCGCGATGGCACCGTGCTGGCGGTGGCGGGCGGCACGCCGCCGGAGTGGGTGGGCCAGCACGTGCCGGCCGCTCTCGGGTCCGATGTCCAGGTGCTGACCGTGGAGGCGGTGCCGCTGCATCGTGCCCCGGCGGATCTGGCCCAGTTGTTCTCCGGCGCCCTGGAGGTGATGCGCGGCCAGGCCAGCCACCAGGGCGTGGATTTGCACTTGGAAGTCGCGGGTGATCTGCCCCTGCGCGCCAAGGTCGATGGCCGCCTGCTGGCCTGGGTCGTCACGACGCTGGTCGGCAACGCATTGCGCTTCGTGCGCACGGGCTCGCGCTTGAAGCCCGGCGGGACCATCACGGTGCGTCTCGACTTCGACGCGGCGCACAGCGAATTGGTGATCACGGTGCAGGACGATGGCCCCGGCATCCCCGCCGACCGACTGCAGCACCTCTTTCGGCGCGAGGCGAAAGCGATGCACTTGAGCGGTCTTGCGCTCCTGCTGGTGCATGAGGTGGCCGTGGCGCACGGCGGCACCGTGGCGGCAACGAGCAGCACGGCCGCGGCCGACCACGGGACCACGATGACGGTGCGCGTGCCGGTCTAGGTCTGGCGCTTGCGCAGTCGACCACGGTGCTTCTCAGCGCCGCGTCACGGCGTCGCCACTCAAGTAGAACGGCGTATTCACCACCGCGACGCGCGGCCCGCCGCGCAACCGCAGCAAGCCGCGCAGGATGGCGCCGCGGTTGTTGTGCAAGAAGCGCTGATACCAGTGATCCACGACCAGATCCGGTATCACCACCACCAGATCGCGGTTGGGATAGCGGTCGCGCAGGTCCAGGACGTAGTCGAGGAAGGGCTGGAACAGCTGGCGGTAGTGCGACGTCAGGACGATGAGCTGCGGCGCACGCAGCCCCGCCGCGCGCGCTGGCTCGGCCACGAGGCGCTCCCACTGCGCCGTCAGGTCCTGCATCTTGGCGGACTCCGACTTGATCTGCACCGCGTGGACTTCGCCGGAGAGCTGCAAGGCAAAGCGGATGCCGCGCTCGGTCAGCTTGTTCCACGACTGCGCCGCGACCACGACGATGGGTGGCTGCGCCGTCGCGATGCACAGCGGGACGTCGCTGCGGACCTGGGCGCCGATACGTTCGTAGTGCCGCTGAATCTTGACGAACCCGTAGAAGAGGGCGGGGATGACGGCGACCGTGAGCCAGGCGCCCTCGGCAAATTTGGAGACGACGACGATGATGGTGGTGGCGCTGGTGCCGATGGCGCCGGCGAGGTTGAGCGGCAAGGCGTGGCGTGCGTGCCGGCCGCCGAGGCGGCGCCAGTGGACGACCATGCCGGTCTGCGACAGCGTGAAGGCCAAGAAGGCGCCGACGGCGAACAGCGGAATCAAGCGGTCGGTGACGCCGCCAAAGGCGATGAGGATGCCGCCGCTCAGGATCGCGAGGACGATGATGCCTTGGGAGTAGACGAGGCGCCGGCCGCGCGTGGCGAAGGAGTCGGGCAGGTAGCGGTCCTCGGCGAGGATGCGGCACAGGCGCGGGAAGTCGGCGAAGCTGGTGTTGGCCGAAAGCGCGAGCACGGTGACCACCGACCACAGCGTGGCGTAGTAGAACGGCCCGCGGCCGACGACGGCGGCGGTGACGAGGGACAGGACGCTCTGGTAGCCGGGGGCGCCGGGCTCGGTCGCGACGATGCCGTAGGTGCGCGCGAGGTAGCCAATGCCCAGAAGCAGCACGACCAGGATGGCGATGATGGCGGTCAAGGTGCGTTGCGCGTTGACGACGGTCGGCGGCTTGAAGATGGGCACGCCGTTGCTGACGGCCTCGACGCCGGTCATGGCGGTGCAGCCGCTGGCGAAGGCGCGGACGAGCAGCCAGGCGCTGACCGCGGCGACGGACACGGGCGCGGGCGGGATCGGCACGGCGGGGACGGGATGGCCGGAGCTCAGCAGGGACTTGACGATGCCGATGCCGAGCACGCCAAGGAGCGTGGCGACAAACGCATAGGTCGGCAGCAGGAACGCCAGGCCCGACTCGCGCACGCCGCGCAGGTTGACGACGGTCAGCAGCGCGAGAATCGCGAGGCACAGCGCCAAGGTGTGCGGTAAGAGGCTCGGGACCATCGAGACCAGCGCGCCGACGCCGGCCGAGATGCCCACCGCGACGTTGAGGATGTAGTCGAGCACCAGGGCTGCCGCAGCCAGCAGGCCGGCGCGCGGCCCGAGGTTCTCGCGCGCCACCATGTAGGAGCCGCCGCCGCCCGGATAGGCAGTGATCGTCTGGCGGTAGGACACATAGACCAGGGTCAGCAGCGCCACGATGAGGCCGAGCAACGGCAAGACGTGGGCCACGCCAGCGACGCCGAGTGGGAGCAGCAGCGTCAGCGCCGCCTCAGGTCCGTAGGCCGCCGACGCCAGCGCGTCCAGGCCGAGGATGGCAACGCCGCTCCTCGGGCCAATCTGCTCCAGCTCGGCTTCGTCCGAAGCGAGCCGCCGTCCCAACAGCCAGTCGAGCCCCGCCATGGCACCTCCGCACTGACCCCGCATCCGTCATCGCAGCGTGCGTGGCGCCAAAATCGGCGTCAAGAAAGGCGTGCTGCGGCTCATGGCGCAACGGGCGCGGCGTGGGCGGCCGGCTGGCGCTGTGCCCAACGCCGCGCACGATCGAGGACTTCGGCTGAATGACCGCGATCCGTGGGTTCAAGCCGCACCACCAGCGTAGCGCCGTCGGCGCGGACGTCGACCTGCAGCCAGTCCGCAGGAACAGCGAACGGGTCGTCGGCACGCGGCTGCGTGTCGCCCAGCGCCACGTCGGCCTGATGGCAGGTGATCGTCCGTTGCAGCCACGCCGGGCTCACGGACGCCGGCGCGGGCACGACGAGGGTCGTGCCGTAGCGTGCCGGAATGGACGTCACCTTGGTCGCGATGTTGCCATGGATTTCGCGGTCCACGGACAGGGGCAACGGCAGCCGGTCCAGCGCGACAACCCGCTCCGCCGCGCTCGCATCTGCACACAAGGCCGGTGGCAGCGAACGCGCCTTGGCGAGCGACGTGTCGGCTTCGGTCCGCGCACCGGCGCATCCGAGGACCAGGACCGATCCAAACACTGCGGCAAACATGAGGCGGCACATGGCGACTCCAGGGCGGGCGGGGTGGTGGCGGGAGGGCTACATCCGGAACAACAACGCGGCGATGACGCGCGACTCGTCCTTGACCAGGTCCGGCTTCCAGTTCGTCGTCGAACCGCCGATGTAGCCGGTGGAGGACGTCACGCCGCCGTGGCCCGCGAAATACGGGATGCTCGCTGCGCGGTGCACGAACTCCAGCCGCCACGTCTGGAACTGGTCGGGCATCCAGTCGAACGTCGTCGACCCGTCCCAGCCATCGAACGCGCTGCCGGCGGACATGTCGAACTGCTGGCCCGCGACGCCGGTGGGCATCAAGACGAGGTAGCGCCCGGGGTTGTGCATGAAGCCACCGCCGATGGTCCAGGCGAATTTTTCGCTGGCGCCGAGCCACAGGCGGTTGTAGGCCATCGCCGAGATGAAGTTCTGGTCGCACGGCGTGGCGCTGGTGCAGTGGCCTTCGCTGCCCGTGCCGCCAAAGCCGACGACGCCGTCGCCGGTCTCGATGCCGAGGTCGGCGGTGACGGAGAAGGCCGCGCGCCGCAAGAAGCTGCCGGGCGCGTTGTGGTAGCGCAGCAGGAAGCTGTCGTCGGTGTGGAAGCGCATGCGGCCCGGCGCCCCCGCCGTGTCGGTGCCCATGTAGTTGTTGCTGAGGACCGAGACCGACTCGATGGGCCGGTAGAGGATCTGGCCGCCGATGCCCGGCATCTCATTGAACTTGCCGTAGGATTGCCAGCCGTTGATCAGCCACAGCTCCACTTTGAGCCGGTCGGTCGGGAAGGTCTGGATGCGCACGCCATTGAAGAACCACGGCGTGTTGTCCGACGTGAACGACGGCTGGTAGCCCCAATTCTCGAAGTTGTCGTACGAGAACAGGCCGACGTACGACATGAAGATGCCGACA
>CAIXAA010000148.1 GCA_903917305.1 uncultured Myxococcales bacterium
CATGCCGGTTCAAAGTGTGCCACTTGAACGGCATCACGGAGAAGTCATCATGCTGCAAGTCGAAATTCTGGCTCGCGAGGTTGCGCGCGAGGGTATCGCGCTCGTGCAAGCCCTGCCGCGCGGCAATGGCGAGTTGGTCGACCAGGTCAAGCGCGCGCTCATCAGCGTCGTCCTCAACACAACAGAAGGCCTCAACCGCACCGCCGGCGACCGGCGCAACCTGCTCACGGTCGCGCGCGGCTCGGTGGCAGAAGCCGGCGCTGGGCTCGGACTACTCGCGGCGCTCGGGCTCGCGGACCAGACGCAGGTCGACGCGCTCGACACGCGGCTCGACCGGGTGCGCGGGATGCTGTTCAAGCTGGCGCAACGTTGAGGCCCGGCGCCGGGTCCCGGACCGGAACCGGGACCCGAGCCGGAGCCGGAGCCGGGACCCGAACCGGGACCGGTCACGCCCGGTGCGCCAAGCGCCAGAGCATCGCGCGCACGCGATCCAGCGCCGCTTCCACCGGCCCGGCCGGATCCGCCGGCACCAGGCCCATCGCAACCAGCAGCGCCAACGCAACCGACGCCTCCTTCGCGCTGCCGCGCGCGACGCTGAGCAAGTGCCCGCGGTCGCCGCCGTGCCGCCCCAGACCCTCGCTGGTGTTGAGCGCCACCGACACGAGCGCCCGACGAAACTGGTCGACCAGGTCCGCATAGCCGCGCGCGCCATCGCGCACGAGCGCGAGCCCCGCCACCGAAGCCTCGCGAGCAACCACTTCGACTTCCAACATGGAGACCTCCGAAAGTGCCCGGTTGTTGTTGCTGATTGGGCACATCCGATGAATCGCCACGCCGCGCGCAGTGCCGTCAAGGGCGCCGAAGGCGGCGAAGCGAACCCTTGACGGCCGAGCACGGTGTGGCAGGCTGGGAGGACAGGCCAAGAGAACAAGACTGTGGATTCAAGAGCAAACGGCGGGACGGCGGCCGGCTCCGGTTCGGGTTCCGGTTCGGGTTCCGGTTCGGGTTCGGGTTCGGGTTCGGGTTCGGGTTCGGGTTCGGGTTCGGGTTCTCACCGACATCGTCATTCCCGCGAAAGCGGGAATCCAGGCTCATTCCTGTGGTTTCTAGCCTGGACCCCCGCCTTCGCGGCCTGCCTCGGGCGTCCTGTGGACGGCCCTATCGGGCAGCTCGCGGAAGGTCGCGCGCTCGCGTCGATCAGCCCTGGCCGCTGCCGCCGTTGCCGTTGCCACCGCCGTTGCCGTTGCCTTTGCCGCCCTTGCTGAACTTGCGGAAGAACGTCTCCACATACGCCTTGCGCCCGGGAAAGATCTTGCGCAGGCCGCCATAGACGCCCTCATACGCACCCAACCACGCCAGCCGCGCCTGGTCGCGCGTCGTGCGCGCCTTGGCCTGCGCGGTCTTGGCATCCTCCAGGACCTTGGACGGCGCCACGTAGGCGGTCCGAATGGCCACCGTCTGCGCGTGGTAGCCGTGCAGCGCGTGCTCTTTGGGCAGGTCCTTCAAGCGCTCCGCCAGGCGACCCAGCTCGGCGTTCATGTCCTCGCCCTTGAGCTTCGTGCTGAAGCTCAGCCCCTTGCCAAGCAACGCGATGTAGAACGGATCCTTCGTGTTCTTACCGACGAACTTCAGCGCGTCGAGCTGCAAGAGCCGCAGCATCTGGCGTGCCAGTTCATCGACCTGGTTGATGGGGCCGGCCTTTCTATTCGTGAAGTCCTTGGCTTTGTTCAGGGCCTCGTTGGTGGCCCTCAAGAGGTCTTGCTGCTTCTCGAACTCGGCGATGAGCACCATGGACAGGGCATTGGACTCGAGGCAGCCCAGCGTGAAGCTGCCGGCGTCGAGCAGGTTGCCCGTGGCTGTTGTCTTGGGTGGTTGTTGCATTGTTTGATGTCCTTGCGCGGTCGCCATGACCGCCTACGGCCGAGGTGTCGATCATCATTTGGCCGCTGTCAACAGGCGTCGGCTGGACCTCAGCTGTCGATGGCTGGGCGCGAGTGGCGGTCGCGTGGCATCGCAATTTCGATACGCCTCATGTAGCCGTGAACTCCTGCCATCGACGTTTCGATTTGGTCGTTCGTTACGTTGAGTATGGCCATCGACGTTTAGATGAACCGTTGGCATGGCTTCGGCGCAGGCGCCACGGCCGCGATGCCGGCGATCGGCTGGTGGGATCGTTTGATCGTAGAGGCGATGGAGCGCGGGTGGGCGTGGCGCTTGGCTATCGAAAGCCCGGGGCAGATGGGCGGCGCGAGCGCCGACTTTGCCGACATCGAGCGATCACCTGGACAGCGGGCGAATCCCGCTGCCGCGGGCGCGCCATGCCAACGATCAGATACCAGCGCCGAACGCCGGAGCAATCCGTCCTCTACCTCGCCGTGCGCGACGAGTGGCCCGCCGTGCGCGCACTGGCGCGCCAAGCCAATGCCGAGGACGGCCTGCCGGCGTTCATCGAGCAGGCCGCGGCACAGTTCCTTCGCTGCGGCATCCTCCAGCACGGCTTCGTGCGCGCGGTGTGCGACCGGTGCAAGCAGAGCATCGTCGTCGCCTTCTCCTGCAAGCAGCGCGGAATCTGCAACAGCTGCGACGGCAAGCGCATGACGGAGGTCGCTGTGCACTGGCTGGACGAGGTCATCGCGCCCGTGCCGATCCGGCAGTGGGTCATCACCTTTCCGTTCGAAGTGCGCTACCTGCTCGCCTGGAACGCGCCGCTGCGCTCGGCCGTTCTTGGCGCCTTCATGCGCGCGCTCCAGGCGCACTACAAGCGGCAGGCGATCGCCGATTGCGGCCGGGACCCAAGATACGGCGCCATCTCCGTGGCGCAGCGCTTTGACGGCGCGGTTCGGCTGAACGTTCACTGGCACATCCTAGCGGCCGACGGTGCGTGGGTGAAGACGCCAGAAGGCTTGACCTTCCTGCCCGCGCCGCCGCTGCAGCAGGCTGACGTAGAGGCAGTCTTCGCCGACGCCCTGCGCCGGATCGCGCGGCAACTGGTGCGCCTGGTGCCGGATCGCGATGACGAACCGCAAGACCGCCTGTCGCAGCGCCAGCCGGCCCTGGCAGCCCTCTTCCGCAACGCCATGCTGGGCAACCAGACGACGGGCAAGGACGCCGGCAAGCCGCAGCACGTCGAGTTCGGCAAAATACGCCTGGACATCAAGCCGCACGGCCGGAACTGCGCGCAGGCTCATGGCTACAGCCTTCACGCCAACACGCGAGTGGGCGAGTTGGCGCGGGGCGACCTGGAGAAGCTGCTGCGCTATGTCTGTCGCCCCGCCATCGCGGCGCACCGGCTCGAACAGCTCGATGCACAGACGATCCGCATCAGCTTGAAGAACGAGTGGTCCGGCGGCGTCACGGCGGTGCACGTGAGTCCGCGGGATCTGCTGATCCGCGCGCTGGCTCAGGTTCCGCTGCCGCGCAAGCCATCGATCCGCTACCACGGCAACCTCGCGCCCAACGCAGCGGACCGGCCACTGGTGGTGCCCGACGCTGCCAAGGTCAAAGCGGGCTGCAAGCGTACGAAGGTCAAGACGTGCCGGGATGACGAGACGGTGGCGCAGGCGTCGACGCGGATGTCCTGGGCCGAGTGCCAGAAGCGGGCGTTTCTATGGGACGTGCTGGACTGTCCGTGCGGCGGGCGGCGCACGGTGATCGCGGCGGTGCAGGACAGGGCGGAGATCGAAAGGATCTTGAAACACCTGCGGCTTTGGCCGGATTCCGAAGACATCACGGCGATCCGCGGGCCGCCCGAGCTGCTGGATCCGCCGGACGACGAGGCGAGCGATGCGTGGGACGCCTTTGACGATCCGCAGCCGCTCGAGTGGACGGCATAGAAGTCAGCTGACGGAGACGGTTGGCTGCGTTCGGGGCGTCAGGGTGACGCGCTGGACGGGACTGGTGCGCGTGAGCGCAGGGGAAAGTGACTGGACAGGTAGGCGCGAGGGGCGCAGCATCGGTCCTGGCTCGGCTGTCAGGCTGCCGCAGGGGCTGGCAGTGGTTGACGCGCGGCGGTCGATGCCAGGCGATGGGGCTTTGCATGTTCTACGCACCGCACCCAAGATGGCAAGGATTTCAGACGGCCACTTCACGCCGTCGACTCCCGACCACCGCGCTACGGCCCAACGCTGCAAGCAGAAAACGGATACGCCTTACCGCTCGACGACAGCACCCGGCACACCGGTCGCCTGACGTTGACCGCCTTGCACTGCGCGTCGGTCTCGCACGTCAGCCAGCACCATGCGCTGAAGTCGCCGGCGCAACGGCCTTTCGGGCCGCCGCACGACGCGCCAGCAGCTTTGCCCGTGCAGTCCTCCGAGCAAAAGGCCTGTGGCGTCGCCTGCGTGCTGGCCTCGCCGCTCACGCAGAAGTCACTGGCGCAGTCGTTGCCGGTTCGGCACGTGGCTCCGAACGCGGCGTTGCCGTGGCTGTCGCAGGCGCAGAGTGCCGCGACAAGGAGCGCGCCAAGAATCAGCAATCGTGTCTTCATGACCATTCCTCGCGCCGACCTGGCCGACCTACTTCTGGAACGCAAGCCAGCGGCCCTCGGGCTGCGACCAGACTTCGTGCAGGATCTCGCGGTCTTTCTCGTAGGTGAAGCGCGCGTTCTTGCGGCCGTCGTCACTGAAGTAGATCCACGCGCCGGTCTTCTGGCCGTGCTCCCACTGTTCCTCCACGAACACCGGCCCCTTCGGGTGCCAGCGCGTCGAGACGCCGTGCTGCTTGTTCTGCTCGTCGAAGCGGAACTCCCAGCGGCGCGCGCCACCTTGCCAGAAGCCGTGCTCGATGAGCGTGCCGTCCGCGGCCTTGCCTTGCGTGGTCTCCACGCTGCCGTCGCGAAAGCGCTGGACGACCTTTTCGGGCTCGGTCGCGCCCGAGAGCGTGGGCATGGCCAGGGACATCATGGCGCAAGCGGCGCCCGCGAGGACGCTTGTCCGCTTCCAGAAGTGCCTGTGTCGCATCCGATCCTCCCGCCAAGGCCGCCCAGCGTAGCGCGACCTTCGCCGAGCGCAACCCTGTCCGTGCCGGTTGTGGCCCACGACGCGGGAAGCCCAGTCAGGGAGCCGGCAACTGCGGACTACGGCAGGTCAAACACCAGCACTTCGCCTGCCGCCACGCCGTCAATTTGCACCGCGGCTTCCTGCGACAAGGCCGCGCCATCGCCGGCGTGCAGCTCCTGCCCGTTCACGCGCGCCGTGCCGCGGGCGACATGCACCCACGCGTGGCGACCGGGCGCCAGCGCGAGCTCGCCATGCTGCCCCGCCGCAAACACACCAGCATGCAGCGCGGCATCGGTGTGGATCGTCACGCTGCCCTCGCGCCCGTCCTGCGACGCCACCAGCCGCAGCTGCCCTTGCAGCGCCCCGCGATCCAAGGTCTTTTGCTCGTAGCCCGGCTGGATGCCGCGCGCGGCCGGCTGCAGCCAGATCTGCAGGAAATGCACGGCCTCCTGCGGCGACGCGTTGAACTCGCTGTGCAGCACGCCGGTGCCCGCGCTCATCCGCTGCACGTCGCCAGGCCGGATGACCGAGCCATGGCCCATCGAGTCGCGGTGTTGCAGCGCGCCTTCCAGCACGTAGGAGATGATCTCCATGTCCCGGTGCGGGTGCGTGCCAAAGCCCTGCCCCGGCGCCACGCGGTCGTCGTTGAGGACGCGCAGGGTGCGAAAGCCCATGAAACGCGGGTCATGGTAGTCGGCAAAGGAGAACGTGTGGGAGGTGTCGAGCCAGCCGTGGTTGAAGTGGCCGCGGTCTTGGGCGCGTCGGATGGTCATCATGGTGCAACCTCGCAAGCGCCGATCGAGCCGGCGCTGGCAGGTTCAAGGTAGGAGGTGCAGCGGACGGGGACAACCGCCACCAGGTGCACAGGACTGTTCTCGGGGAGAGACAATCGTGCGGCACGACGGTCAAAAGAACGCGACGTACCCGTCAAATCCGATGAGGACGCCGATGACGGCCAGCCACACGCCACACCAGAACAGCCACTCGCGGTTGGACAGGATGGTCACCGACAGCAGGATCAGCGCCAGCGTGATGAGCTTGGTCGCCAGGTCGTAGCGCAGCACGGCGCCCGCGGGCTCGACGATCTTGACCCGCTGCAGCTCCTCCTCGCGCTCCAGCTCCTGGACGCGGTAGAAGACCTGCTTGGTGCTGGCGTCAAACTCGCGAATTCGCTCGTCATATTGCGTCTGCTTGAACACGTCGAGCTTGGCCGACGGGTCGTCGCGCGACAGGTTGCGGTGCGCCAGATCGACCTGCGCCTGGTCGCGCGCCACTTCGAGCACCGTGCGCTCCGCGACCTTGGTCTGATAATACGCCCAAAGTTCAGCCGCTTGCACACGCGCGGCCTCCGCCTTCGTCTTCGCGCTCGCCACGGCTTCCGCGCGGTTGCCGCGGACGCTGCCCATGAAGGACAGGCAGGTCGTCAGGATGATCGCGGCGATCGACACGTGGTTGCGGATGACTTCCTTGGCTTTCTCCTTGGCTTCGCGCAGCTCGGTCTCGTGGCGCTGCTCCGCGACCTCCTCGCGCAGCCGCTCGGTCTGCTCGCTCAGCGCATGCGACTGCTTGTCCTGTTCGTCGGCGCGCGCCTGCGCGGCGTCGCCGGGCGCGGGAGCGGGCGACGCGGCCTGGGCATTGGTCTTTTCATCGGCCATGGGGCACCTTGCCGATCGCATCGCGCAGCGCCTCGGCCGTCACCGGCGCGTCCAGGGGCCGCTCGAGGATGACCTTGGCATACAAGTCACTGTAGAGCTTGTCGAAATGCTGGGTGATCACGGTCCCCGGCAGGTCGCCCGATGCCTGATCCAGCTGCTGGAAGCTCGCCAGCAGGATGTCCTGCAGCCAATCCAGCCGAAACACCGTGGAGGCTTGATCGTTGAGATCCTTGCGGATCGGCAACATCCCCTGCGCTTCCGCCTCGCGCCGCTGCACATCCCGGCTGGACAGCCACCGCGCCAGCGCCAGGGAGACGCGCGGCTGGGCGGCGCGCACCGGAATCATCCACAACTGCATGTCGACAAACGAGAATCCAGACCCGGTGAAGGCCGGTTGGCCGGCCTTTTGTTCGAGCGATGCGGCGAACGGCTGCGGCGCCCACGCCAGATCGCGCGCCTGCTGCATCCCCGGCTCCGCGTCGCGGCGCGCACCGCCGTGCAGCCACACCGAGTCCTCCTGATCCATCGGCGCCCATGCGAGAAGACGGTTGCGCATCATGAGGTTGAGCGCATCTTCGTCGAGACCGGCGGGCGTCTCGCAGGCGGCCGTCAACAGGTGGTGGCGGCGAAACAGGGCGTGCCACTGCAGCGCGCGGAGGATGCCCGGCGAGCTGGTCTGCCCCAACTCCTCGGTCTTCATGCCGAAACTGCGGAACGTCGCCAGGAGATCGACGACGGCATCCTCGCCGCCACCGCAGCGAAAGGCGATGCGCGGGGCCGGCGCCGGGGAGCTCGACCAGGGCGCCGGATGGTGCGCCCAGTACCAGGCGGCAACAAAAAGGTCATACGTATCCCAGGCATCTGGCGCCTTCTCCAGCGTGTAGCCCTCCGGCAGCCCGACACCGTTGGCCTCCGCCAGTGCGGACTGGATGGCGGCGCGGTCGCGCTCCCAGTTCAGGAAGGCGTCCTCCACGGCCGGCGCCAGGTAGACCGTCACGTCGATTTCACTGCGCTTGGGCACGAACCACTGCCGCCCCTTGATCTGGGACTGGTGCAGCGCGTGCGGCAGGTACTCCTCGGCCATGGCTTTGAGTTCATCAGGTTGCGCCACGTCGGCGACGGCGCGCACCAGCCCCTCTGCCTGCACGTCGTCCGCGTAATCGTCGTCAAGACCGACAAGGGCGAGATTGCCTGGGTTTGCCTTTTCCGCCCGCAGCGCGGCGAGCATCTCGTGCCACGTGGCGACCACCTGCACGTCGACCTGCAGGTCGTGATCCGCGGCAAACTCGCTCAGCGCATAGGTCTTGAGCCATTGCGCCCGCGCCGGCGTCGAGCGAATCAGGATGCGGACGTGCTGCGGCTCCGCGAAGTGCGGTCGTTCGGGGTGCAGGTTGATCAGGACGAACGCGATGTCAGCCGCGATGCCGAGGACGAGCAGGGTCGTGAGGAGGAGCCGTCGTGCCATCGCGCCTCTGCGGGTCCAGCCAGCGGCACACCGTCGCCGAGCCGCAGCGTGGTGTATAGCCCAACCTGGGCGCGAAAGGAAAACGGCGCCGGCGCCGGCGCCGGCTCCGGCTTCTGTCCTTTCATCACATCTCGGTTGCGTGCCACGATGTCTTCAGGCGGAGCCTTGTCGTGGCCGCATTGACCTGGGGCCCTCTGTAGGGCGGGGGCTTGTCCCCCGCCGCACTCGTCGCGCGCAACAACATCTGGCAATCTAGACCAATGTCACCCGATCTTCCGCAGCGGCGCCACCCCCGTCTCCACCGCGCCGCCTACGCGGATCCCGCCGCGGTGTGCTCGGTGACGATCGCCGTCAAGGCCCGCGTGCCCCTGTTCGCCGACGCAGCGGTCGCTGCCGCGGTCGTTGCAATGCTGCCCGGACAGGTCACGCGAACCGGCGTCTCGGTACACGCGTTCTGCGTCATGCCAGACCACGTCCACCTCGTGCTCAGCCCCTCGCTCGACTGCGACATCGTCAGGTTTGTCGGCCAGTTCAAGAACCTGGCACAGCGCGCCGCATGGCGCCACGGCGTCGTGGGCGCGTTCTGGCAGACCGGATTCTGGGACCATTTCGTTCGCCGCGACGAACAGGCGGCCAACGCCATCCGGTACGTGCTGGACAATCCGGTTCGCGCCGGCCTGGTCGCGGATGCCTCGGAGTACCCGTTCAGCGGGTGCCTTCCAGGCGATCGGTCGTGACCGGTTGCGTTTGCGGCGGGGGACAAGCCCCCGCCCTACCGGTGACAATCAACCGCTTGTCACGGAACCGGACAGGCACGGAACCGTGGTCCACAACCCTTCGTTGAACGCGGACTTGGCCACGATGTGACGAATAGACAGGCTCCGGTTCCGGTTCCGGTTCCGGTTCCGGTTCCGGCGATCAGGATTGTCGCGGCCGCGCCGCCAGGCCCCGCATGCGCCGCACGATCCCCATCGCGAGCGGCGCGCCGTGCACGTAGATGCCGGGCAGCCACAGCGGAACCGTCCACAGCTGCGGCCGCTCGTAGTGGAACACGCCGGTCGCCGCCAGCAGCCCCTCGGCAGCGCAGCCGCCCAGCGCCAGGCTCGCGCCCAGGCCCAGCTGCGCCGCCGCATCCTTGCGGCCCAGCAGCCGAACGCCGAAGAGCACGCCATAGAGCGCCGCGAGCGTCGCCGGGAAGTCCTGCAGCGCGGCGCTGGCCGCGTACGCGTCGACGAACCACAAGGCAAGCGCGGCAATCTCCGTATCGGTCGGGGCCGCCGGCCGCGCGCGCTCCGCCTGGGGCGCCCACAGGCTCGTCAGCACGTAGATGACGCAGGTCGCCAGGCCGAAATTGGGCGCCACCCACCACGACTGCCCCCCCAAGACGGGGCTGGCGTAGCTGAGCACGTGAAAGCGCACGTGGATCTGGTCCATCGCGGCGCCCGAGATGCCGCCCAGGAGGACAATCCTGGCCCAGGTGAGGGGTTTCTTGGTCAGCGCCAGGTCCAGGTTCACGCAGCCTCCGTGCCGGGGATTGCCTTGTCATGCTTCGTCGAGGATCGCGCGCACCTTCTGCCGCAGCTCGGTGGCGCTGAACGGCTTGGCGATGAAGTGCACGCCGTGCTCCAGCACGCCGTGGTGCACGATGGCATCGTCGGTGTAGCCGGACATGTACAGGATGCGCATGGTTGGCCGCAGCTGGCTCAGGCGCTCGGCCAGCTCGCGCCCGCTCATCTGCGGCATCACGACGTCGGTCAGCAGCAGGTGCACCGGGCCTTCGTGCCGCTCGCAGGTCAGCATCGCGTCGCTGCCGTTGGCGGCGGCCAGGACGGTGTAGCCGGCGCCGCGCAAGATGCGCTGGGTCAGCTTGCGCACGGACTCCTCGTCCTCGACGACCAGGATCGTCTCGGTGCCCGGCTGCTGCGTCGCCAGCAGCGCCGGCCGTGCAGCCGTCAGCGGCACGGCCAGGTCGCGCGGCAAGTAGATGTTGAATGTCGTGCCGCGGCCCGGCTCGCTTTGCACCCAGATGCTGCCGCCGCTCTGCTTGACGATGCCGTAGACGGTCGCGAGGCCCAGCCCGGTGCCCTTGCCGAGCCCCTTGGTCGTGAAGAACGGCTCGAACAGCCGCGCGAGCGTCGGTTCCGCCATGCCATGGCCGCTGTCGGTCACCGACAGCAACACGTGCGGCCCCGGTCTCGCCGCGGCGTGCTGCGCCGCGTACGCCTGGTCCAGCTCGATGTCCGCCGTCTCGATGACCAGCTTGCCACCGTTCGGCATCGCGTCGCGGGCATTGACGGCGAGGTTCATCACGACCTGCTCGATCTGCCCCGGATCGGCCTTGACCCGTCCGAGGTTCTGCGCCAGCAGCGTGACCAGCTCGACGTTCTCGCCAAGTAGCCGCCGCAGCATCGGCTCCAGCCCGCGCACCACTTCGTTCAGGTCCAGGACCCGCGGCTGCAGCACCTGTTTGCGGCTGAACGCCAGGAGCTGGCGCGTGAGCGAGGCGGCGCGCTCCCCGGCCTTGTGGATCTCGAGCAGATCGTCGTGCAGCGAGGAGTCTTCGGGCACCGCGGCCAGCGCGAAGGCGGAGAAGCTCAGGATCGCCGAGAGCAGGTTGTTGAAGTCATGCGCGATGCCGCCCGCCAGCCGGCCGACCGCCTCCATGCGCTGGGCCTGGCGGAACTGCTCCTCGAGCAGGCGGCGTTCGGTCACGTCGACCAGCGTGCCCTCGATGACGCCGTCCGTCCGGCTGATGTTCTCGATGACCCAGATGGTCTTGCCATCCTTGCGCCGATAGCTGCGCTCGTGGTTGAGCAGCTGGCCTTCGCGCTGCAGGAGCGCGAAGACGTCGGCCAGCTCCTGCGGCGTCTCGAAGAACTGCGCGACCGGCGTCGCCAGCATCTGCGCCTGCGAGTCGTAGCCGAAGATGCGCGCGCAGGCGTCGTTGCAGTCGATGACGCGGCCGTCCGCCGTCCAGCGGAACACGCCCGCGAGGTTGCGCTCGAAGAGCAGCCGGTAGCGCTCCTCGCTCTCGCTCAGGGCGCGCGTGCTCTGGCGCAGCTCCTCGGTCCGCTCCTGCACGCGCTGCTCGAGCTCGTCGTGGGCGCAGCGCAGCTGGGCCTCCAGCATCCGGTAGCGCGCTTCACTGTCATGCAGCGCGACGGCGCGCCGCTCCGCCACGCGCCGGAACCCCGCGGCCATGGCCACCAGCAGGACAACGAAGACGACCTTGGCGAGCCCCGCCTCCAGCGAGCGCTCGCCGGGCGCACCGTGGATCTGCACGAACGGCTCGGCGAGCACGGCCGCCATGACCAGGAGCGGAATCGCCACGCCCCAGACCTTGGCTTCCTGCCGGCGTCCCAGCAGGGTCATGGCGAAGCCGACCAGCGACAGCCACCAGATGGTCGAGGTCATGCCGTACGAGATCGGAAGCAGCAGCGCCAGCGTCGCGACGAGCGCCGTGCCGTGCGCGGCCCCCGACGACCGCGCCTCCGGCTGCCGGCGGTACCAGAAGTAGAGCGCGGTGATGGCCAGCGCCCCGCTCGCGTTGCCCCACCACGGCGTCGGCGTCCCGTTGCGCAGCGTGACGAGCAGCCGCATCGCAGCGAAGACCACGCAGGCGACCCAGACCGCGGCCATGCCGATGAGCACGAAGCTGTTGCGATCCCCGACGATGTCCATCTCGCCACCGGCGCGTGGCGCTTCGCCTGGCTGGATGCCCATCAACGGCCCCCGCGATCGGCGCGCCACGGCGGCGATTCCCCTGCAGCCCCAGCCCCTTTGGCCGGCAGTCGGAATCCTCCCGTGACGGGTTTCGATCGTGACTGGAGCGTAGCGCCGCGCCATGCATTGCGCAACGCGGCCGTGCGGGCTGGAGCCAGGCTACCGGCTCGGGCGCTCAGAAATGGCAAACGTAGTGGTAGGGCTCGCCCACGACCTCGATGTCGAAGCTCGACTGCCCCGGCACCTCGAAGCGCTGCCCTTCGCCGCACGTCTTCCAGTCCTGGCCCAAGAGGCGGTAGCGGCAGGAACCCGCCACGGTCTCCATGACTTCGGGCACGCCGGTCTGGAACGTCAACGTCGCCGGCAGGATCACGCCGACGGACTTCTTGGACCCGTCGCCAAGCAGCACGGTGTGGCTCACGCACTTGCCGCCGAAGTAGACGTTGGCCTTTTTGACCACGGAAACATTGTCGAATTGCGCCATGGTCGAGCTCCTACGCGAACCCGCCCTGCGCCGGGTCGATCCGGAACGCGGCGAGCTTGTCGAAGTTCAGGTACTTGTAGATCTTGTCGCTGGTCGCCGCGAGCACGCCGCTGCCTTCCAGGTACTCTGCCTTGGTCGGAATCCGGCCCAGCCGCGCGCAAATCGCCGCCAGTTCCGCGGAGCCCAGGTACACGAAGGTATCCTTGCCCAGCCGATTCGGGAAGTTGCGCGTCGAGGTCGACATCACCGTCGCGCCCTCGCGCACTTGCGCCTGGTTGCCCATGCACAGCGAGCAGCCCGGCATCTCCGTGCGCGCGCCCGCGGTGCCGAACACGCCGTAGATGCCTTCCTCGGTCAGCTGCTGCGCGTCCATCTTGGTCGGCGGCGCGACCCACAGCTTGGCCGGCAGATCGCGCTTGCCGTCCAGGATCTTGGCCGCCGCGCGGAAGTGGCCGATGTTGGTCATGCACGAACCGATGAACACCTCGTCGATCTTGGCGCCGGCGACCTCCGACAGCGTCTTGACGTCGTCCGGGTCGTTCGGGCAGGCCACGATCGGCTCATGGATATCCGCGAGATCGATGTCGATCACCGCCGCATACGAAGCGTCCGCGTCGGCCTTGAGCAGCTGCGGGTTGGCCAGCCACGCCTCTTGCGCCGCGATGCGCCGCGCGAGCGTCTTGGGGTCCTGGTAGCCCTTGGCGATCATCCACTTCATCAGCGCGATGTTGCTGGTGATGTACTCGGCGATCGGCTCCTTGTTCAAGTGCACCGTGCATGCCGCCGCGGAGCGCTCCGCCGACGAATCGCTCAGCTCGAACGCCTGCTCGACCCGCAGATCCGGCAGACCCTCGATCTCCAGGATGCGCCCGGAGAACACGTTCTTCTTGCCCTTCTTCTCGACGGTCAGCAGACCCTGCTTGATGGCGTACAGCGGGATCGCATTGACCAGATCGCGCAGCGTCACGCCGGGTTGCATCTTGCCCTTGAAGCGCACCAGCACGCTCTCCGGCATGTCGAGCGGCATCACGCCGGTCGCCGCCGCGAACGCGACCAGGCCCGAGCCGGCCGGGAAGCTGATGCCGATGGGGAAGCGCGTGTGCGAATCGCCGCCGGTGCCGACCGTGTCCGGCGTCAGCAAGCGGTTGAGCCAGCTGTGGATCACGCCATCGCCGGGGCGCAGCGAGACGCCGCCGCGCGTGCTGATGAACTCCGGCAGCTCGTGGTGCATCTTGACGTCGACGGGCTTGGGATAGGCCGCCGTGTGGCAGAACGACTGCATGACGAGATCCGCGGAAAAGCCCAGGCAGGCCAAGTCTTTCAGCTCGTCGCGCGTCATCGGGCCGGTCGTGTCCTGGCTGCCGACCGACGTCATCTTGGGCTCGCAGTACGCGCCCGGGCGCACGCCCTTGCCTTCGGGCAGCCCGCACGCGCGCCCGACCATCTTCTGCGCCAGCGTGAAGCCCTTGTGGGTGTCCGTCGGATCCACCGGCAGGCGGAACAGCGTCGAGGGCGCCAGCCCCAGCGCCTCGCGCGCCTTGCCCGTCAGCCCGCGGCCGACGATGAGCGGAATGCGGCCACCGGCGCGCACCTCGTCAAACAGCACGTCGCTCTTGACCGTGAATTCCGCAATGACCTTGCCACCCTTGAGCGCCTTGCCGTCGTACGGCCGCAGCTCGATGGTGTCGCCCATGTTCATCTGGCTGGCGTCGAGCTCGATCGGCAGCGCGCCGGCGTCCTCCATCGTGTTGTAGAAGATCGGCGCGATCTTGCTGCCCAGGCACACGCCGCCAAAGCGCTTGTTCGGCACGAACGGGATGTCCTCGCCGGTGAACCAAAGCACGCTGTTGGTCGCGGACTTGCGCGAGGAGCCGGTGCCAACCACGTCGCCGACGTACGCCACCAGGTGGCCGCGCTTGCGCAGATCCTCAATGAAAGCGACCGGACCGCGCTTGCCGTCCTCCTCGGGCGTGATGCCGTCGCGCTTGTTCTTGAGCATCGCCAGCGCATGCAGCGGAATGTCCGGCCGGCTCCACGCGTCGGGCGCGGGCGACAGGTCGTCGGTGTTGGTCTCGCCGGTGACCTTGAGCACGGTCAGCGTAATGGACGCCGGCACTTCCGGGCGGCTGGTGAACCACTCGGCATCGGCCCAGCTTTGCAGCACGGACTTCGCGTTGGCATTGCCGGCCAGCGCCTTGTCCTTGACCTCGTGGAACTGGTCGAACATCAGCAGCGTCTTCTTGAGGCCCTCCGCCGCGACCTTGCCGACCACGGCGTCGTCCAGCAGCGCGATCAGCGGGCTGATGTTGTAGCCGCCGAGCATCGTGCCGAGCAGCTGCGTCGCCGTCTCGCGCGAGATCAGCGGGCACTTCTCCGTGCCGAGCGCGACTGCCGCGAGGTAGCTCGCCTTGACCTTGGCCGCATCGTCGACGCCCGCCGGCACGCGGTGGGTGATCAGCTCCACCAGCGCGGCTTCCTCGCCCTTGGGCGGGTGCTTGAGCAGCTCAATCAAGTCCGCGGTCTGCGAGACAGAGAGCGGCAGCGGCGGGATGCCCAGGGCAGCGCGTTCGGCAACATGGTCACGGTAGGCTTGCAACATGACGACTCCGGGATGGGGCGCGAATGGAGGCGGAGGAGGCGGTTCGCCCAGGCGGCCCAGGCGGCGCGGGAGTGTCGCGCCGAGGGGGGGAGGCGTCAAGCTGGGGTGGAGGAGGGCGGGCGTGGGCTACTGCTGGACGACTGCGGCGCCGAAGTCGGTGCGCCAGTGGGTGACGGGGGCGAGTTCTTCCCACTTGCCGTCTGGCGTCGCGAGCCGTCGGACTGGCTCGAAAGGGTGGCTGCCTGAGAAGCTGCCCGCCGGTATGGCCAGATCCCCGTCGGGCGTCCACAGGTCACGAATGCCGGAATGCGCACAATAGCCATCGACCTTGGTCCAGCCTGTCGGATCCAAGCGCCAGAACCACAGACCGACCGCCCAAGACTGCGTGGCGTTCGGCTTGCATGGGATCGAGGGCGACGGCGTCGAAGCGTCAACAAAGAGACGTACGGGTGCCCCAGGCACGAGGAAGGCGCCAGGATCGGTTTGGACTGGAAGGCCAGTGTCGATGGGCAACAAAGTCCCATCCGGTTTGAGTAGCCTCGTGATGCCTTTCCCGAACACCATCAGCACATCGCCATTCCAGGGCACCAACGCGGGGATCTCCTGAAGGCCGGGATCGGCGGTCGGCATCGGCGTCAGCGTCTCTGTGGGCAAGTCGAGAACGAGGGCCCACGGCGGTGAAGGCAAGCCGCCAACGAAGTAGGCTTTCGTGCCGACGCGCACCACGGCATCATCGCCTCGATTCGGCTGCAACGTGCCCATCTTCGTCCAGATGCCGGTCGTTAGATCGTATCTCCACCACGAACCCTGACACGCTGGCTGGCCGGCCTTGTCCACGCAGACGCCGTCCGGCACCTGCTCTGTACCGGCCGCGTCGACATAGAAGTGCTGATAGCCGCCGACCAGATAGATTGCGCCGTTGCCGCCGACGACAGTCGGCTTCCCCAACCATGCGGGCGGCGTGGTCTCTGCGAGGATCGAGTTCGGCAACGTGCCAACATCGTCCCACTCGTTGTCGGTGACCCGGAAGCGGGTGATGCGCAGGTTCATCGTGTCAGGAATGGCTGTGCCGCCCATCTGGTAAAGGACCGATTGCTTCTTCGCGAGCAGCCCCTTGGCGCCCCACTTGCCACCCGGCAGCGTGCACGTCACGACGCACATCCCATCACCCACCTTGCGAACCGCGTGCGCCGA
>CAIXAA010000149.1 GCA_903917305.1 uncultured Myxococcales bacterium
CCTCGCGCTCGGTGCGGTCCTGGCGCTGCCGGATGGACGCGGCTGGCCCCGCGCCCCATCCACGCCGTGTGACTTGCCCTCGCGCCTGGCCAGGCTATCCTGCGCTGCGCACCAAGGAGGCGCCGCCATGATCCTCGGCCTACGCACCGCCATCTACCCGACCCCAGACCTCGCCGCCGCCAAGGACTGGTACGCCAAGGTCTTCGAGCGAGCGCCCTACTTCGACGAGCCGTTCTACGTTGGCTTCGCCGTCGGCGGCTTCGAGCTTGGCCTCGTCCCGGACGGCGTGCCCGGCACGGCGGGCGTGCACGCGTACTGGGGCGTCACGGACATCGACGCCGAGGTGGCGCGCATGGTCGGCCTGGGCGCGGCGCTGCACGAGGCGGTCAAGGACGTCGGTGGCGGGATCAAGGTGGCCGTCGCTCTGGATCCCTTTGGCAATGCGCTTGGATTGATTCAGAATCCGCAGTTTGACCTCGGCGCCGTGCGCTAAGGGCCGCAGGCCGTCACCCAGGAGCCGAAGATGCACGCGCTGGTCCGCCTTGTTGTCGTCGGTTCGCTGGCCGCAGGCCTTGGCTGCACGGGACAGAACGCTGGGTTTCCGATGAGCGCGGCAACGGATGCCGGGCCGGATGTCGGCACCTCGAGCGCGGATGCGGACGCGGCCGATGCGCAGGACGCAGGACCGCCGGCACCGGCGCGGCACCGCATCGCATGCGGCTACGACTTCACCTGCGCCATCCACGGCGACGGCCGCGTGAAATGCTGGGGGCAGAACAACCGGGGCCAGCTCGGCATCGGCAGCCAGGACGTCCACGGGCTCTATGGCAAAGGCATGGGAAACGACTTGCCATTCGTCGACTTGGGGCCGGGCGAGAAGGCCGTCAGCCTCAGCCTCGGCCGCGAACATGCCTGCGCGCTGCTCGAGAGCGGCAAGGTCAAGTGCTGGGGCGGCAACGGTTCCGGCCAGCTCGGCTTGGGCAGCCACTTCCAGCCTGGCGCGCATCCGCAGGACATGGGCAGCCAGCTCGCCGCCGTCGACCTGGGCAGCGGACGCACCGCGATCACGATTTCTGCTGGTGACGAAAGCACCTGCGCCGTGCTCGACGACCACACCGTCAAGTGCTGGGGCAACAATGACGGCGGGCAACTGGGCCTGGGGCCGGTCCTGTCCGCTGGCGGCGACGCGGGGCAGATGGGCGATGCGCTGCCGGTCGTGGATCTCGGCCCGCAGGCCAAGGTCGTGGATCTGAGCGCCGGGTTTCGCGACACCTGCGCGGTGCTGGTCGGCGGCGCGCTCAAATGCTGGGGAGCCAACGACATTGGCCAGCTCGGCACCGGCGACCCGACGCAGCATGGCACCACGCTGGAGTCGATGGGCGCCGCGCTGCCCAGCCCGGATCTCGGCACGCCGTTCGCGGTCGCGTCGGCCAGCGCGGGCGGCAATGTCGAGTGCGCGGTCGACACGACAGGCATGCTCAAGTGTTTCGGGCAGAACAACTACGGCCAGCTCGGCCTTGGCGATACGAAGACGCGCGGCTTGCTGCCCGGCGACATGGCCGCGGCGTTGGCTCCCGTCGATCTCGGTGCTGGCACGCAGGTCGCCGCGGCTGCCGCGGGCGGTACGTTCACCTGCGCCTTGCTCGCCAGCGGCAGCGTCAAGTGCTTTGGCGACAACGGCAATGGCCAGCTGGCGCAGGGCGACACGCTCTCGCGCGGTGGCCAGCCGCAGGACATGGGCGACAACCTGCCTGCCATCAACTTCGGCGTCACGGTGCCCGCCGTCGAACTCGCGGCCGGCATGCAGCACGCCTGCGCCCGCTTCGCCATGGATCCATTCGCTGTTGGGGCACGCGGGCGGCGCTGGGCGTCGACGCGGCAGGCAAGACCGGCGACATCCTCGGCGACGAACCCGTGGATCTTGGCGCCAATTGGCCCGCCGTGAACGTCGGCGACACAATCCAGTGCCGCGCTCAGCGTACGACCATTTCAGCGTTCTACAACGGAAACCAGATCATTCAGGTCACGGATTCAACAGTCACGAGCGGGCAGGCTGGCGTGTTCGCGCAGTACACGACGACCGGCGATCAGCCTTTGCGCGGCGACAATTGGAGCGCAGGACTGGCCGGACCGCTCGAAAATGGAGAATTCATTTCGTACCAGACAGCGACGCTCACCTCGACCTACAAATACAACATCGGGACGCGCATTCGCCGGGGCGTGGCGGGGAGCACGATCAGCGATCATTCGTCCGGC
>CAIXAA010000150.1 GCA_903917305.1 uncultured Myxococcales bacterium
GGCAACCGGCGAAGTGGTCGAGGACGATGCGATCAATCTTTAGGCTTCCATGCCTGTCCGCGGGCGGGCCCTGGCCTCTCTTGGAGGATGGCCCGCCCCTACCCATGCGTTGTTACTTGTCGAGGTCGTAGTCCTTCGGCTTGGGCGTCGCAGGCGTCGCCGGCGCGGCCGGAATCGGCATCATCGGCTGCACGATGATCTCGACGCGGCGGTTGTTCGCGCGCCCTTCCGCGGAGGTGTTGTCCGCAATCGGGTTCTGCGGCCCCATGCCCGTCGCGATGATGCGCCCCGCGGGAACGCCTTGCGCGACCAGGTAGTTGCGCACGGATGCCGCCCGCTTCTGCGACAACGTCTTGTTGAACTTGATCTTGCCGCGCGAGTCGGTGTAGCCCTCGATGGCAATCTTCTGGTCGCTCTGCGCCAGCACGCGCGCCACTTCATCCAGCTTGGCGTTGGCGGTCGGCAGCAACTTGGACTTGCCCGACGCGAACAGCACGGCGCCCGACAGCGTCAGCACCACGCCGCGCGGCTCCTGCTTGACGTTCGCGAACTTCTCGAGCTCCATCTGCGTCAGCCGCGCCTTCTCCTCGGCGGCCGCGTGGGCGCGCTCCTCCTCCGCCAGGCGCTCCTTGGTCCACATCGAGCGCTGCCGCTCCGCCGCCAGCTCGTCCTGCGTCTTCTGCAGGTCGCTGCGCAGGTGCATCTGGGCGATGCGCAGGTCGCTCGCGGCCTTGTCCTTGGCCGCAATCGCCTTGATGCTGTCCGCCTGCGCATCGGCGGCCTGGGCCTGACGCAGCGCAATGTAGGCAAAATCACGGACTTCCGCATCCGGTGCACCGTCGCGGTAGGCCTTCTCCGCCTGGATCAAGGCCGTCCGCGCGCGCAGCACCTGGGCGCGGCTGAGCTGGGCCGCCTCTCCCGTCGACGCGGTCTGGTAGGCCGCGCGGGCATTCACCAATTCCGCCGGCGCCATCGCCGCGCCGCAGCCCACCAGCAGGGCGAGCATCGAGACCGCCGCGCCCACGGAAAGGGCCGGTGCGAGGCGATGTTGCAGTTTCAGTGTCATCGTCTTCATCGGGTCCTCCTGCCGGTTGCTAGCGCGGCGAAAGCTGCGGGGACGCCTGCAGCGCACGGATTTCGTCCATCGTATGCTCGGCTTCAGCCTTGGCCGAAGCGGCGCGTGCAAGCGCGAATGCCAACTGCGCATCGGAACTGGCGCGTGCGAGCACCAACTCGGCCTTGTGCGTGTCCTCCTGGACGATCAACTGGCGCGCCTGGTTGTACTCCGTGCGCGCCATGCTGAGGTGCAGCGCCGCCTTGGGATCGATCCCCGCACCGGCGGCTTCGGCGGTGCGGATCGCCGTCTGCGACGCGGAGATGCTCGTCGCCGGGACCTGGCTGGCCGCACAACCGGCGACGAGCAGGCCCAGCGCCAGGGCCGCTTGCATACTGGAAATGAACGGTTTCATGCGCTCCTCCTGTGCAGGGCACCGGCAGCCCTTGCGGCGGCAATGCCGCAACGGCGGGGGGTGATCGCGCCCAATCTGGGAATGTCACGTTTCATGTTCGTGACCACGCCCGCGCCGTCAACCGCGGCCATGCAAATGGGCGTGTTGCTCGCAGGTCCGGATGCGGTGGTCCAACTTGTCGTCAGGCTTCGAAGCCGCTGCCGCCGATGAACTCGCGCAGCATCGAGGTCGGCGGCACGTGTTCCGGATAGATGGTCACCAGCTTGTCAATGAGTTGGCGCAGCCGCCACGCCGTCGTGAACGCCGGATGGTCGCTCGGCACTTCGAGCAGGTAGCGTTCGGCAAAAACCTTGAGCACGCTCAACTCGTAGACCAGCGAGGAGTCGAACACCACGTCCGCGTGCGTGAGAAAGCGAAAGATGTGGCTGCGTTCGCCGCGCCGCACCGACGGCCAGCGCTCGATGTTCGCCGCCGCGCTGTGTCCGCGCTGGTGCCGGTCGCGCACGATGCGCCGCAAAAGCCGCAAATCCGAGACATTGACGCGCGTGAGCCGATCCAAGGGCAGCGCTGTCATCGGGTTGATGAAGATGCGGTAGACCTGGCGGCTGTGCACGGCGTCGCCGAGCAGCTTGGGATTGAGGCCGTGAATGCCTTCCATGATCAGCAGGTCATTGGCGGTGAGCTGCAATTCCGGGCCGCCTTGCGGGTAGCTCTTGCCCTCCTTGAAGTCGTAGCGCGCCGTCTTGACCTTCTCGCCGCGCAGCAGGCGGCCGACATGGTCCTGAAGATGCGCAAGATCCAGCGCTTCGAGCGCCTCGAAGTCGAACTCGCCGGCGGCATCGCGCACGGTCTTCTCGCGGTCGACGTAGTAATCGTCCAGGGAAAGCCCCACGGGATTCAGCCCGTCCACTTGCAGCTGCACCGTCAAGCGCTTGATGAA
>CAIXAA010000151.1 GCA_903917305.1 uncultured Myxococcales bacterium
CATGTCCACGCCTACTTCGGCGATCCGGCGGAGGAACCCGCGGCCCTGCTCATCCGCGCCGCCTTCGCGTCGGTGTGCCGCACCGCCATCGTGCCGATGCAGGACGTCCTCGGTCTCGGCAGCGAAGCCCGCATGAACACGCCGGGCACGACGCAGGGCAATTGGAACTGGCGCATGACGCATGAGGCGCTGAATGCCGAGAATGCAAAGCGAATGTCGCAGCTGTCCAAGCTCTACGGCCGGGATGCGGGCGTGAACCGGTAGCTAGACCGGACGCTGCCAAAGTCCGCGCTGCTCCAGGACTTTGGCGATCACGCCCATGCGCAGCCCTTCCAGCGACACGCGCCACCCGGGCAGGTGCAGCGCATCCGAGAGGGCCTCGTAGATGAGCGCGCCGCCGAGCAGGCTGTCGGCGCGCTGGGCGTCCATTCCAGGAATCGCGAGACGCTGCACAAGGTTCGGTGCCGCGATCAGCCTGTCGATCACTTCGGTCATGTCGGCAGGACGAACGACGGCGCCGGTCAGGTCGTCCGCCGGCAGCCCGTGGAGCGTCCGGTGGATGCGCGCGACACGCTGGATCGTGCCCGACGTCGCCGTGCCAAACACTTCGATCTGATGACGAAATCCACTCAGCGCGGGCGCCAGGTGCTCAGCCAGCTCGCGGCGCGCCGTCTCGATCCGCCAAGGCTCGACCGGGTCTGCGCCCAGCCAGCGCTGCGCCACGACCAGCGCGCCGATCGGCAGGCTCACGGTGTGCAGCGCGCGGCCACCTTCGCCCAGCAGCAGCTCGGTCGAGCCGCCACCGACATCGGCGCACAGCACGCGCCCCGGCTGCGGACCCATGCCGTGCAGGACGCCGAGCCAGGCCAGCTCCGCCTCTTCATTCCCCGAGATCACTTCGATGCGCAGGCCGGTCTCCTGCAAGGCGCGCTGCACGAAGGACTCCGCGTTGGTCGCCGCGCGCAAAGCCGCCGTCGCCACGACGCGCACCTCGGCCCGAAGTCCGTCCAGGTGTTCGCGAAAGCGCAGCAGCACCGCCATGGTCCGGTCGATGGCCGCTTCGCTCAGCACGCCGGCGTCGTCGATGTGCGAGCGCAGCTTGGCGGAATCCTTGACCTTCGCCACGATCTGCACGCCGCCCTGCGGCAGCGGCGCCACGACGAGCAGGCAGATCGAGTTCGAGCCGATGTCGACCACAGCGATGGGAGACTGGTCTGCCACGGCCCCGTTCTACCAGAACTTTGGGTTGTCGCCAGCTTTCGGGTGCGGACGGCCCTTGTCACGGCAGAAGGGCCGGTCTACAAAGCCGACTGCCAGCAACGTTGAGGTGTCCATGCACAGCAAGGGTCGGAACATCGGAATCGTCTGCTTCTTCATCGTGTTGGCGGCCGTCGGCTGCGGCGAGAAGAAGCCCAAGGCCGCGGCTGCGCCCGTCGACTTCTTCCCGCAGCAGGAGAAGGTCGACTACAGCCAGATCAAGGTCGAAGCGCCGCCTGTCGCCGCCCCCGAAGCGCCCAAGGCGGACACGTGGGCGACGCGCGTGCGCGACCAGGTCAAGACCGTCCACGACGATTTGCTCAAGTGCCGCAATGACTTCCTGATCCCGTTCCAGTTCGGTCGCATGCGCCACCGCAATGTGGAGTTCGTCAGCATCCAGGACATGGACGAGACGTGCTACGACGGCAGCCCGAGCAAGAAGACGCGCGGTCCGTGGAAGATCCTGCGGGCGATGAGCGACGAGCAGATGGGCAAGAACTCGGATCTAGACCGTTTTCTCGCGCTGGCGACCGACTCCCTGGAGCACTATCACATCCTCTCGGTCATGACGAAGAAGGTGGGCGCGCCAGAGATCGACATTGTAACGACGACGGCGCAAGAGGCGCGCGACCGCATGATCGCGGCGGCGGGTGCGCTGGACAAGGCGGCCGAAGCCATCGCGAAGTGGCCTGACGGGCAGCAGGCCGACGATGATCCGCAGGTGGTCGGCAAGCCCCTGGACGCGGCGACGTTCAAGGCGCAGCTCCTCGATACGGATGGCTTTTTCATGACGGAGCTGGCCTCCGCGTACGATCGCTTCGCGAACAAGAGCTGGATTGGCTACAACATGCCGAAGATGCACGCGCTGCGCCTGTGGGTGGCGATTCCGCAAAAGCGCTTGCAGGTCGACCGCTTGCGGCTGGCGCACGTGACGGCGGACGACAAGCAGAAGGCGGAGTTCAAGAAGTACTTCGACGCGGTGGAGGCGGCGGGCAAGGCGGTGGCCGCTGGCTTCGATCGCTACGAGAAGACGCCGAAGGACGAGCGCTCGGACAAGGATCCGAACCGCAAGGCGGTCGACGTGGCGCAGCAGGCGGCGTTGAAGATCCAGGCGGGTTGGGTCAAGAAGTAGAGACGCGCCCCCTCCATGGTGGATACTGAGAGGCGGATGCCGATCTTCGCCCTCAACAAGTCCTTGGACTTCCCCGATCCGGAGCTGGCAGACCCGAGCGGCGTGCTCGCCATCGGCGGCGATCTGCGGCCGGAGCGGCTGCTGCGCGCCTACAGTCTCGGCATCTTTCCCTGGCCTTGCGAAGGCTACCCTCTGATGTGGCACGCGCCGCCGCGGCGCTTCGTGCTGGCGCCGGCGCAGCTGACGGTCGGCCGGACGCTGCGCAAGGTGCTGAAGAAGCATCCTTTTGTCATCACGCTCGACCGCAGGTTCGCGGACGTCATGCGCGCCTGCAGCGCGGCGCCGCGACCCGGCCAGGACGGTACGTGGATCGACGAGGCGATGATCAAGGCATACAGCACCTTGCATCGCATGGGCCACGCGCACTCGGTCGAAGCCTGGCGCGGGGAGGAGCTGGTCGGCGGCCTCTACGGCATCTCGCTGGGCAAGGCGTTCTTCGGCGAGTCCATGTTCGCGCTCGCCGACAACGCCAGCAAGGTCGCGTTTGCCACGCTCGTTCGCCAACTTGCGCGCTGGGAGTTCGAGCTCGTCGATGCCCAGGTCGAGACGCCGCTGCTGGCGTCGTTCGGCGCCGTCAGCGTGCCGCGCCGCGACTTCTCGCGCGCGCTGGCGCACGCCCTGCAGGCGCCGTCGCGGCTGGGACCGTGGCAGTTGGACGAGGCGCTGCGTTGCGGCGCGGAGGCGTGATCCGTGGCGCGCGTCTTCCTGCTGAACCCTCCGTCGCCTGAACCAGTTCGTACGCCATTGCTTTCGCTGGGCTATCTTGCCGCCAGCCTGCAAGCAGCCGGCCACGCCGTCGCTGTGCTGGATGCCTCCGCCGTGCACGCGCCCAAGACGGTGGCCGCGATCGCGCAGGAGGTGCAGCGCTTTGCGCCCGACGTGCTTGGCCTGCACCTGAAGACGCACGGGATTCGCGAGACGTACCAGCTCGTGGCGGAGCTGGCGCGCGCCCTGCCCGGCCTGCCGCTGCTCGCTGGCGGTCCGCACGCGACCGTGCTGCCGAATGAACCGCTTTTGCATGGCTTTCGCTTCCTGCTGAGCGGCGAGGCGGAGCATTCGCTGGTCGAGTTGGCCGCCGCACTGGACGGTCGACGCGCGCTGTCCAGCATCGCCGGCTTGTCGTGGCTCAGCGGCGACGGGAGCCCGCACCACAACGAAGATCGCGAATTCATCCAGGATCTCGACGTGCTGGCGTCGCCGCTCGCCGCCCTGCCGCTGTTCGACGCGTCGTGGTACGGCAGCCAGGCCATCGGCTTCGGCGGCATCCTGTCCAGCCGCGGCTGCCCGGCGGCCTGCACCTTCTGCTGCAACAACGTGACGGGCCGCAGCTTCCGCTACCGCGGCGCCGGCGCCGTCGCCGCCGAAGCCGCCGAACTGGGCAGCCGTTTTGGTGTCTCGGCCTTCTCCTTCCTCGACGACTCCTTCGCCGTCGGTCGCCGCCGCGTCGCCGAACTTTGCGAAGCGCTGAGCAATGTTGGCGGCCTGTCGTGGACCGCGACCGTGCACCCCGGCCACCTCGACCCCGGCGTGCTCGGCGACCTGCAGCGCGGCGGCTGCGGCGGCATCGACATCGGCATGGAGAGCGCCCATCCGCAACGCCTGCGCACCATCGGCAAGGGCGTGACCGTGGACCGGGTGCGAAAAGTCCTTGGCTGGTGCCAGGATATTGGCATGCGTGTCACCGTCAACTTGATGTTCGGCTGGCCCGACGAGACCGAGGACGAGATCGCGCGCGCCTTGGAATTCATGAAAGAAGCCCATGCTTTGGGAGCAACGTTCAATGCGCGCGGCGTCGCGGTCCCCTATCCCGGCACGGAGTTGTATGCAGCGCACGCCGAGCGCTTCGGCCTGCACGGCTGGTGGCTCGACAAGACCTTGGACTACATGCCTTTTGCCCAGA
This sequence comes from uncultured Myxococcales bacterium, assembly GCA_903917305.1. GTDB lineage: Bacteria > Myxococcota_A > UBA9042 > UBA9042 > UBA9042 > CAIXAA01. The sequence continues at coordinate 4,350 of CAIXAA010000151.1, forward strand.
CCTGGGACGAGGCGGCGATGCACCGGGCCTACGCGTCCGACGCGGCATTGGAGCGGAACTTCTTTGGGCATTCGGCGCTCCACCGCGGGCGGATCGCTGAAGCACTTTCGCTCAAGGCGACCCTGACTTTCGACCAGATGTGGCGTTCAAACCCGCACCTGCGGTAAGGTGCCCGTCCTCGCGCCGTTTGCGCACCCGGAGCCCCGCATGTCCCACGCCGCCGCCCTGCCTCGCTGGCACGGCACCCCGACCTACATCGCCGACGAGTCGCTGTGCGCCACCGTCAACGTCGCCATCGCCATCGGCCGGCCGCTGCTGGTCAAGGGCGAGCCCGGCACCGGCAAGACGCTGCTTGCCAAGGCGATTTCCGAAGGGCTCGGCTTGCCGCTGCTGACCTGGCACGTCAAGTCGACGACGCGCGCCCAGGACGGGCTCTACCTCTATGACACCGTCGCCCGTCTGAATGACTCGCGGTTCGGCGACCGCGACGTGCGCGACATCGCGCAGTACATCCGCCTGGGGCCGCTGGGTCAGGCGTTCGAGCGCTCCGAGAACGGCCAACGCGTCGTGCTGCTCATCGACGAAGTCGACAAGGCGGACATTGAATTCCCCAACGATCTTCTGCACGAACTGGACGCCATGCGCTTCACGGTGGCGGAGACGGGGCGGCACGTCGCCGCGCGCGAGCGGCCCATCGTGATCGTGACGTCCAACGCCGAGAAGGAGCTGCCGGACGCCTTCCTGCGCCGTTGCGTCTTTCATTACATTGAGTTCCCCACTGAGCAGCTGCTGGCCGAGATCTGCCGCGTGCACCACCCGGACATCGACGACAAGCTGCTGGCTGCGGCGCTGCGGCGCTTCCTGGCGGTGCGATCGGTCAGTGATCTCAAGAAGAAACCTTCGACGTCGGAGCTGATCGACTGGCTCGCCGGCCTGCGTCTGTCGGGGATTCCCATCGAGAAGCTGGAGTCTTCGGTGCCGTTTGCCGGCGTGCTGCTGAAGAGCGAGCAGGACAGCGTGCGCGTCTCTCGGGTGCGGGCTTCGCGCTAAGGGCTTCATGTTCATCGGTTTTCACAGCATGTTGCGCGCAGCGGGGCTGAACGTCGGCGTCGGCGAATGGCTCACCGTCGTCGACGCGCTGGACTCCGGCGAGGTCGTGCCGTCGATGCGGGCGTTCTACGCCACCGCGCGCGCCATCGTGTGCCGCGACGAGACCGACTTCGACCGCTTCGATCAGGCATTTGCCGCGTACTTTCAAGGCGTCGCCCTGCCGCAGCCGCTGATGAACGAGCTGCAGTCCTGGCTGGACTCGCCGATCCAGAAGCCGCCGCTGTCCCCGGAGGAGCTGGAGGCGCTGCCGCACTACGACCTGGACCAACTGCGCAAGCTGTACGAGGAACGGCTGAAAGAGCAGACGGAACGCCATGATGGCGGCTCGAAGTGGATCGGCACGGGCGGCACGAGTCCTTTCGGGCAAGGCGGCAACCACCCGACCGGCATGCGCGTGGGTGAAGGCGCGAACGGGCGCGGGCAGGCGCTGGCGATGGCGCGCGCGCGACGTTTCCGCAACTACCGCAGCGACGTCGTGCTCGACACGCGGGCGCTGGCGGTGGCGATCCGGCGGCTGCGGCACCTGGAGCACAAGAGCCGGCGCATGGAGCTGGATCTGAACGAAACGATTGCGCGAACTTGCAAGAACGGCGGCGACATCGAGGTCGTGGAGCGGCCCGAGCGGCGCAACCAGGCGCGCGTCGTGCTGCTGCTGGACTCCGGCGGGTCGATGGACCCGCATAGCCGCGTGGTGGAAGCGTTTTTCTCCGCGATGAAGCAGGGCGGCGGGCTGCGCTCGGTGGAGGTCTACTACTTCCACAACTGCCCGTACGCGGAGGTCTACACCGACATCGCCATGCTGAAGCGCAAGCCGATCGAGGACTTGACGCGCTCGGTGCCGCCGCACACGCACCTGGTGCTGGTCGGCGATGGCTGGATGGCGCCGCGCGAGCTGTTTTCGCCCTACGGCAGCATCGAGTACGGCACGTCCGACCCGGTGCCCGGCATCGAGCGGCTGGGGCAGCTGGCCGCGGCGTATCCCAAGCGCGTCTGGCTGAACCCGATTCCGGACAACTACTGGGGAGAAGCGACGATTCGCGCCATCGGCCAGTTGTTCGAGAGCTTTCCCATGACCGTGGAAGGAATGATTGCCGCGGTTGCCGCGTTGTTGGGCAAGGGCGATCGGCGATCGAAGCGTGAGCCCAAACCCCTTTGGCCGGCACGCGAAACTCCATTTGACCTGGCCTGATGGCGGCGCAAAGCCGCCCGCGAGCAACGATGCAACGCGAATCGACACCTTCTCTGCTCACGCCGCCGCATCCGCTGTGGCTGTTGCTGGTGGCTACGGCTTGGGCGCTGCCCGCATTGGCGCAGACGCGGCCGCAGGCTCCGGCGCCAACTGCCGTCGCCGCGCCTCCGGTCGCTCCGGCTGCGCAAAGCAGCACACAAGATCCTGACCAATATGAGGAATCGCGCACGCTGATGGGCGTGCCGTGCTCCGTGCGCGTGTACCACAAGGACGCGGGCGTCGCGCGCACGGCTGTGGCGCGGGCGATGAGCGAACTGGGCCGCGTGGCGAGCAAATTCGACGCTTCGGACCGCACGTCGGAGATCGCGGGCATCAACGCCAATGCCGGCAGCGACGAGGTGTTCGTCAGCGAAGAGACGCACCTGCTGCTGCAGGACAGCCTGGACTTGTGTCGCCGCACCGCGGGCGCCTACGATCCGACCGTTGCAAGTTTCGATTATCTCTGGAACTTCTCCGCACGACCCTTCGTGCGCCCGCTGCCCGACGAGGTCGCTGCGCGCCGGGCGCTGGCGGGCTGCCGGCAGGTGGCGATCAAGCCGTCGCGGGCGGTGCGCATCCTGCAGCCGGGCGTGCGCATCACGCTGCAGGACGTGATCCACGGCCATGCGGCGCAGAAGGCGGCCGAAGCGCTGCGGGCGGCGGGCGTCGACAACTTCCGCATCCGCGTTGGCGCCGATGTCTATGTGCAGGGCCGGGTCGCGGGAACGCGCCACTGGTTCGTGTCGGTGCCGAACCCGCGCCGGCCGGATGCCACGCTGATGCAGCTGTACCTGACCAGCCAATGCGCGGCGACGCGCTCGGATTCGGAGCATTTCGTCGTCAAGAATGGCAGGCGCTACCACGACGTGCTCGATCCGCGCACCGGCGAGCCGGCGGAAGGCGTTGTGCAAGCGACTGTGATTGCTGCGGATCCGGCTCTGGCGGATGCGCTCAGCGCGGCGGTGTTCGTGCTTGGCCCCAAGGCCGGTCTGGCGCTCATGGCGCACGAGAAGAATGTCGAAGGGTTCGTGGTCGACAAGACCGGCAAGGTCTGGGCGTCCAAGGGCATGGCGGAGTTTGGCCGCGTGCCGGAGTCGATCGACCTGTAGGTCAGCGTTTTACATCGCGAAAGACCAGGATCGCACCGCCGAGCACCGCGTCGGGCTCGCGCCCCCGCAGCCACGCGTAGCAGTCGTCGCGCTCGGTCGGATTCCAGCGGCGGCCCTTGCGCAGGCCGGCGGCGCCTTCCAGGCAAGTTGCTGAAACAGCGAGGACTTCTGCCGGGTCGGCGCACCTTGCGCGCTCGCCCGCTGCCGGGGCCGGATGCCCCAGGTAGCCGCACGGTCGCCAGACGGTCGGGCCGACGAAGGGCTGCGGATCCGCATTGCCATAGTACGCGAGGTCGACACGCCCGCTGGCGGCTGGATGCTGCTGCAGGTAGTCGTGCAGCGCCGGCAGCTCCTGGCCCCAATCCGTCGCCGCATCGACCGCGACGCGATGGGCGCCGTCCAGGCCACCGAACAGCCCGTTCGTAAAGGCCAATTCGTGCGGATGCGCCGGCAGCACTTCGAGCGCCAGGGCCAAGGCCAGCGCGCCCGCGAGCCAGCGCCCTGCCCGGCCGCGCTGCGTCAGCTCCTTGGCGGCCAGCGCGGCGAGCAGCCCGAAGCACGCAAGCACGGGAGTCATATGTCGAAATCCGATGTTCTAG
>CAIXAA010000152.1 GCA_903917305.1 uncultured Myxococcales bacterium
GGGCACGCGATCGAGGCTGGCGTCGGCGCGCAGGATGCGGCAGGCCTCCAGCCCGTCCATCACCGGCATGTCCACGTCCATCAGCACGAGATCGAAGGTGCCGGCGCGCACGAGATCGACGGCCTGCTGGCCATTTTCGGCTTCCACGATCACGGCGTTGCAGCGCTGCAGGTAGCGCCGGACGACGTAGCGCACCGGGTGGTTGTCGTCGACCACGAGGATGCGGGCACCGGCGATGGCCCGGTGGTGCTCCGTCATGTCTTGCGCCTGTTCAGCCGCCTGCACGAGCCCCCTTGCGCGGCGCCGGTTCGCCCTTGCGACCTGGCACAACGGAACAGTACCCCGATTTGCGGCATGCTGTCGACTTTCACGTTCATGCTTGACCGTAGACGCAGCGCCAAGAACGTGCCACGGTCGCGCTTCCAGGGAGGTCCCGCCATGACGCAGCATACCGATGTCTTTGAAACGCCTCCGAACATGCTGGCCAGCTATGCCCGCGCGCTGGTCATGCGCCGCAAGCCTTGGCGCGAGGGGCAGACCGTGCCGCACCTCGAGGCGACGCTGGCGCCGCGGCGCCCGCACCCGGGCCATGTGCGCCACTTCCGCCGCGTGGCGGAGCTGCCGGACGTGCCGGAGCTGCCCGTGACCTACCCGCAGCTGATGGCGGCGCCGCTGCACCTGCACCTGCTGACGCATCCGGATTTCCCCTTTGCGCCCATGGGGATCGTGCACGTGCGCAATGTCATCGAGCAGTTCATGCCGCTCTCGACAGAGCACGCGCTGGGCATCAAGTGCTTCTTGGAGGGCCACCGCGACGTGCCGCTGGGCGTCGAGCTCGATCTCGTGACGGAGGTGCGCACCGGCGGGCAGCTGGCCTGGCGCGGCGTGACGACGATGCTGCGGCGCGGCAAGCAGAAGGCCGAAGGCGCCAAGCCGCGGTACGAACAACCGCCTGAGCTGCAAGTGGATCGCACGGCGCTGTTCACGGTGTCGGAAGGCACGGGGCGGCGGCATGCGGCGGTGTCGGGGGACGTGAACCCGATCCACATCGCGGCGTGGACGGCCAAGCTGTTCGGCTTCCCGCGCGCGATCGCGCATGGCATGTGGTCGCTGTCGCGCTGCATGGGCCTGCTGGCGCGCGACCTGCCGCCGCCGCCGCTGCGCGTCGAGGTGACGTTCAAGCGCCCGGTGCTGCTGCCGTCCGAGGTGGAGTTCGCGGTGCGGCGCGAGGGCGACGTGCGGCGGTTCTGGCTGCGCTCGGCGGATGGCAAGACGGTGCACCTCGAGGGCGAGGCGCGGCCGATCTCGCGTTAGGATCCGCTAGAAAAAGAAGTGATAGCCGGCAGCCAGGACGATGGCACCGGAGTTGGCGCTGCCCGTCGTGAGCTGATCGATCGGCGCCGAGTCCACCGTCGCATCGACGGCGACCAAGCCTGGCCCCAGCTTGATGCCCGCGCCGAGCCGCAGCAGGAAGCCCATGTGCGTGTCGGACTCGCGGTACTCGCCGGCGGAGATGCTGCCCATGCGCGTGTCACTGACGGTCTGCGTCATGTGCAGCTTCAACCCGAGCGCGCCGAAGGGCACGAAGCGCGTCCCCTGGATCGGCCACCACAGCTGCCCGCCCGCCGTGATGCCGAAGTCGCGCAGTGTCGTGGTGTAGTTGAGTTGGCCGCCGGCGCTGCCGACGCGCGGATCCTGGGTGTGGCCGGAGGTGCTCGGCTGGGCGTAGCTCAGCGCGGCGAACACGCCGAGGCGGCGGTCGAGAACGGGCAACTGGTAGCCGCCGAGAATCTCGCCGGTGAAGCTGGCGCCAAGTTCGGAGAAGGCCTGGCCAAATGCACCGCCGACGCGGGCGCCGACATAGATGGGCGGCAGGACGCCGGTCTGGGGCGCAGCAGCCGTCGCCGTCGCAGCTGGCGCAGCGGGCGGGGCAGCGTGAGCGGGAAGCGCGCACAGCAGCAGGAGAATCAGGGCGAACGCAGAGCGGCAGCGCATCGGACCTCCTACCAGATGGATGACCACGTCTGGGTGGTGGCGGGTTGGTCGCTGGTGGCGCCGCCGCAAAGAAACAGGAAGGCGCCGTCCTGCGCGGAGCCCATCCACGCGGTCGCCGGGGACAAGACCAAGGCGGCGAGCACGCCCCACGCGTCGGTGGCGAGCGCGGGTGCCGGACCGAGGCAAGTGCCGCCCGATGCAGCGCATTCCTTGGCGGCCAGGACGCTCGCGGAAGGCGCGCCGCCGCCGCCGCCAATGGCGTAGAGCCCATCGTTGCCGACCGCGACGCCGTAGCCCGCGGCGCCGGCGCCGGGGAAGGGCGACGCGCCCAGGCGCAAGCCAAGCTTGCCGGTCGGCAGGACGGCGAAGACGTCGACATCCCGGACCGCCGCGCCCGACTCGCTGACGCCGCCGCCGGCGTAGAGGTAGGCCTTGCCGGCCGGAACATCCGGGATCAGCTCATGGTTTGCCACCCAAGCGCCCAGCTGCCAGCGCTGCTTGGAGGCCGCGAGCGCGGAAGTCTGCATCGTCCACCCGGCATCGGCCGTCTGCGAATCGCCGACGATGGAGACGCGCAGGAGCTCGATGCTGGTCAGCGCCGTCGCCGCGTCCGCCAGACCGCCGATGGCGTAGAGGTAGAAGAGGTTGGGATCATTCGGATCGGCCACGCGGGCCAGCGCCGCACCCGCCCGCGGCGAAGCCAGCGTCGCGATCGGCAGCCATTGCGTCGTCGAACCCGGCGGCAGCGGCGTCGCCGGCGTCGTCGCCGAGCCCGTGTCAGCGTAGCTGGTTGTCGTTGCGGGCACGGTGGCCAGCAGCTGCTCCACACCCGTCGCCAGATCCGGCAGCGGCGTGCGGTAGATGCGGTAGCTGTCGACACCCGTCATCGCCTTCCAGGTGAGCGTCACGCGCAGGGTGCCGGGCAGCCAGACGGGCACGGGTGGAGAGGCCAAAGTCTCGCCGCCAGGATTGGTCAGGTCGCCGGCGCTGCGCACGGCGGAAACGCGGTAGCTCCACCCGCCCTGGCCGACGCCTCCGCCGGTACCGGGCTGGTAGTCGACCGAGTCGACGCGCGGAACTTGTTGCGGATCGAGGACAAAGGCGCGGTACGCTTCGCCGCGTGGGCCCTTGCCGTCGTGCCCGCCAACCACGTAGATCGCATTGCCGATGGCCGCGGCGCCGAGCCAGGTGCGCGCGGCGGGCAAGCCGACTGCCAGCGTGCGCCACATGCCGGGCCTGCCGGTGGTGCCGTCGATGGCCGCCGCTTCGATGCTGGCCAACGGGGCGGCATTGCTGCCGGCGTCGCCGCCGATGGCGTAGAGGTAGCGAGGACCTGAAGAGGCCCGCGCCACGACCGTCGCCAAGGCGCGGCGCGCGACGTTCAGGGGCGGTCCGGCCTGCAACGCGCCAAGCGCTGGCGTGGCCTGATTCAAGGCGAGCGCCGAGAAGTCTGCGAAGGCGCCATCCGCAGGATTCGTGATGCGAACCGTGCACGCGGCGGCGCCGGGCAACGCGGCCGTGGGCACCGCGAATCCGATGCAGTTCGCGGACGGTGCGGGGCAAGCCGTCGTGGCACCGGTGGTGGCGGTGATGGGGGCGCCGATGGACGCTCCCGTGCCATCCACGCAGCGCAGGCTGACGGTGGCTGCGCCGGCGCCGGTGCCGAAGTGGCTGCCTAGCAAGGTGCTCGTCGGCGAACCGGACGCCGCGACCGTGGCCGGCTGCAGGCCGTTGACCGTGGGCAGTGGCGCGGAGGCGACGCGCAGGCCGGCTGCCAGGACGCCCGCCGAACCATCGGTGTTGACGACCAGGACGTCGTACAAGCCGCTGGCGAGCCCCGCGGGCACGACCGCGCTCAAGTTTCCGCCATCGCCGAAACCGACGGAGCGAAGCGGTGCCACCGCGCTGTTGCCGCCGACCGGCGCCAGATAGACGCGCGGCGTGGCCTGGAAGCCCGTACCAGCAATGGCGATGTCTGTCGCGGCATCGAACGCGGTGACCGGCGGGGCCACTGTCGCGACGACCAGGCTCAGGCCGTCCACGACGCGCAGGCCGCCAGGCACGAGGCCGGGGCACGGACCGCCGTCGCTCACCGTGATGTCATAGATTCCCGCCGCCATCCCCTTCGGCACCACGGCGCGCACCTGACCTTGCTTGGCCGGCGTCAGCAGCTGGAGCTTGATCGGCGCACCCGTCGCCCCCGCCTGCGACAACGTCACGGATTGCACGGTCGTCTTGAGGCCCGACAGCAGGATGGACACTTCGGTGGCGACGCTGGTGTGCACCACCGGCGGCTCGACCAGGAAGACCGACACCGGCTCCAGGACCGTCACGGCATCGGTCAGCGTCGTGAGGCAGCCATCCGGGTTGCTCACCGTCACCGACAGCGTGTTGCCGGAACCTGCCGGCAGCGCGCCGAACTGCGCCGTTGCGCTGCCGCTCGCCACCGTCGCCGATTGCGCCGGCGTCTGGCCGAGGCTGATCTTCGCATCCGGGGCAAACTGCGCTCCCGTCAGGCTGAGCTTGCCGCCCGTCTGGCACAGCGTCGTGGGCTGGACCTGCGTCAACGTCGGCGGCGGCGTGCTCATCAGGGCGGCGCCCAGCAGCGACGTGCAGGCCGCCGGCGCCGGATTCTGGACGTAGACGGACAGCGGCCCCAGCCCGGCTGCGCTCTTGGGCACCGTGCCGTCCACGCCCGTGCAGACCTGCGCCAGCCCGCCGGGCTGCCCCAGCGGCTTGCAGCCCGTCGCGTGCGCCGCGGCGAAGGTCTGCCCGGCAATCTTGAGCAGCGGCAAGCTGTTTCCGTACTTGAGGAAGCCCGATCCGGTCACCGCCACCACGTCCGTGCCTTGCGCGACGCACACCGCGGGCGTCGTCGTGCCGGTCACGATGGGTGGCCCCAGCACGGTCACGGACTTGGCCTCCGTCGTCACGCAGCCGGCCGGCATCGGGTTGATGACCGACACGCCCAGCAAGCCCGGCGGCAGCGAGCCCTTGGGCGCCGTCACCGTCAGCGTCGAGCACTGCTGCGCCGCGCCCACCACGCCCGCGAGCGGCTGGCATCCGGACAGCGAAGACGCCGGCAGCAGCGAGGTGCCGATCTTCACGGTCGGCTTCGCATCGCCGATGAGCAGGAAGTTCGTGCCGGAAAGTTGCAGATCGACGGCGCCTTCCGCGTCGCAGAGCAGCTCCACGCCGGCGCTCGCGAGGCTCGGCGGCGGCACGATCGTCAGCTGCGGACCGTCGCTGGCGCAATCGCCCGGCAGCGCGTTCTCCACCGTGACCGGATACTGGCCGGGCGCCAGCGCCGCTTCGGGCAGGGCCAGCGTCAGCTCCGTGCAGCGCTGGATGTCCTCCACCGGCCCGCTGAGCGGCGTGCACGACGACGCCGTGGCCGACGTCGTCGACCACTTCTTGGCGCCGATGACCACCGACGGCGCCTTGCCCGCGACCGTGTAGAAGTCCTTGCCCGTCAGCTTGAGCGTCACGCCGCCTTGCGCATTGCAGCGCACGTCGCTGTCGAGGGCGTCCAGGGTCGGCGGCGGCACGATCGTCAGGTCCACGGGCGCGCTGGTGCAGCCCACCGGCTGGGGATTCTCCACTGTCACCGCGTAGTTGTCCGGCAGCAGCCCGTCTTTCGGCATGGCGAGCTGGATCTTGGTGCACTGCTTCACATTGGCCGCGACGCCGGGCACCGCCACGCAGGAGGACTGCACGACCGCCGCGTCCTGCACCACCTGATTCCCCAGGTGAACCGTCGGCAACTGCCCGTCCAGCGTGAGGAATCCCTCACCCGTCAGCGTCACGTTGAGCTGCGAGGTCGACGTGCACTGGACGTCCGGCAGCAGCTGCGTCACGTGCGGCGGCGCCAGGATCGTCAAGTCCGCACTGCCGCTGCCGCATTCGGCCGGCTGCGGGTTGTGCACGACAATCGCGTGCTTGCCGAGCGTCAGCGCGCCTTGCGGCACCACGAACGCCAGCTGCGTGCAGCGCTGCGTCGGCACGGTCGGACCCGGCACGTCCGTGCACGAAGCCGGGACGACCTGACCCAGACCGAGCGTCTGGCCGCCAATCGACACCGTCGGCATCTGCCCATCGACATTGAGGAAACCGTCACCCGTCAGCAGCACCTTGACCGGACCTTGTTGATTGCAGGCGATATCGGTCGACACGCTTGCCAGGCCGGGCGGCGGCACCACGGTCAGCTCGAGCGCCGTGCTCGTCGTGTCGGCGGGCAGCGGATTCGTGACCGCGATCGCGTAGGTGCCCGCATCCAGGGAGCCTTGCGGCACGGTGACGTGCAGCTGCGAACACTGGCGGATGCCGGGACGCGCGCCGGGCAGCGCGGCACAGGACGCGGCCACCGCGCTGGTGGACGTCCAGGCACCCTCGCCGATGCGCGCGGTCGGCGCGACGCCATCGACCGTCAGAAACCCTTTGCCGTTCAGGGTGATCTCGCGGTCCATCTGCGCATCGCACGTCACCTGGGAGCCGAGCTGCTGCAAGTCCGGCGGCGCCACGACCGTCAGCACGCCGCTCGAGCTGCTCGTCGCGTCCGCCGGCGCCGGATTGCGCACGTGCACCGCGTAGTTGCCCGCCGGCACGAAGTCCTTGGGCAGCGTTGCGCTCAACTCCTTGCAGCGCCACACCTTCTGCGTCGGACCCGACACGGCCTCGCACTGCGCCACGGAGGTCGCCGTGACCTCGTGCGCCGCGTCGAGTGCCACGGTCGGCAGGGTGCCCGCGACGGACAGGAAGCCGGTCCCGGCAACGGTCAAGGTGGCGTCGCGCCCTGCGATGCTCACGAGGTCGGTTTCCACTTGCGCGACGCTCGGTTCCGGCACAAAGGTGACGCGCAGGCTGGTCGTCGAATGGCACGCCGCCCCGGTCGGACCGCCCCACACGACGTCGTAGATTCCGGGCGGCAGCGCGCCCTTGGGCACCACCACCGTCGCCGTCCGGCACGCCTGGATCGCGGGACCGGTCACCTGCGGCAGCGTGCGGCAATCGCTCAGGTTCGGCGTGAACGTCTGGGTGCCGACACGCACCGTGCCGCCTTCCGCGCCGACGCGCAGCAGCCAATCGCCTTTCAAGGTCAGCACTTCCTCGCGATCGCTGCACGGCACTTCGGGAATGACCTGCTGCACGTCCGGCGGCGGCACGACCGTCAGCGCGGTCGCGATGAACGTGCCCTTGCCGTCCGGGTTGGCGACGCGAACGCCGTAGATACCTGGATCCAAGACATAATCTTGACGACGCGGCGTCGCGGAGGAGCAACTTCCCGGCGGGCAGATCCAGAAGGACATGTGCTCCGCGTCGCGCCACTGCACGTCGCTTTCTTCGGTGCGCGTCGCATCATCCGGCACGTCAAAGGCGCCGGTCGCGTCCAGGCCGTCGAGGGACTGCAACCGCTCGAGCCGCACGCTGGGCAGCTTCGCTTGCGGATCCAGGGTCAGCACGCCGCCCATCACGGGCGCGAAGCCGCTGCCCGTCAGGACGACTTCCGTTGCAATCTCGACGCTGCAGGCCACGGACGGCGCGACGGTCGCGATGCGCGGTGCGGGACCCTGCACGTCGTGGGCGCAGCCGGCGGCCAGGCCGATGAGGCAGACTAGTGGCAACCAGTACATGCGGGATCGTATGCGCATGGAGGGCACCTCCCGGGCGACGCAGGGTCGGAACCTACGGACGAAGGATGGCACAGACGTAGCCGAATCGCACGGCCCCGGCCAAGCTTTTGTGGCCGATTCGCAGCCAAAAGGTGCAAACGAGAGGGGCCGCACCTTCTGGCCGCCGGGGCGCGCCACGCGGCTTGGGCTCGAGGGGGGCGGTACTGGGCTCGACGTGTGGACCATTCAACCTCGCAGGCTTCAAGGCTGGCCTATCTCGCGGCGCCCCGCCAGCGCGAACAGCCCGATCACACAGTCCTTCATCCAGAACGGCCTTGACCCGGCTCTGGGCAAGGGACTTGAGCGCATCGCAACTGCGTGTACGCTCTGCGGCATGCGCCCGTCGCGCACCGAGGACCTGATGCTCCTTCTCCATCAACTCTCACCGATGCACTGGGCCTACGCGGGCCTCGCCATCGCCGCGATCACGCTCGTCTTGCAGTTCGTGGCCAACCGCGGACTTGGCCTGTCGAGCGGCCTCGAGGACGTCTGCTCCCTCGCCAGCAGCGCCCCCTACTTCAAACGGCCAGAGTTGAAGGACCGCTGGAGATTCCCGTTTCTCTTCGGCCTTTTCGCCGGCGGCATCCTCTCCGCCGCCAGCGCCGGCGGCTGGCAGCCCATCTGGGACGCCGGCATGCTCGACCATGCCCTCGCGCTGTCCAAGCCCGCAAAACTCGCCTGGTTTTTCGCCGGCGGCATCTTCATCGGCTTTGGCACGCGCATGGCCGGCGGTTGCACCAGCGGCCACGGCATCTACGGCATGGCGCGCCTGCAACCCGCGAGCATCAAGGCGACCATCGCCTTCATGGCCGTCGGCACCGTCACGTCCAACCTGCTCTACCGCGTGATTTTCGCCTGAGGTTTCGCCATGTCCAGCCTCCTCTTCTCCCTGGGCGTCGCGTTCGGCCTCGTGCTGAGCCGCAGTGGCGCCACCGACTACGACTACATCCAGAAGATGTTCCTTTTCACGGATTTGCAGCTGTACGGCATCATCGGCGTCGCCGTCGCGGTCGCCATGCCGGGGCTCTGGCTGCTGCAGAAGCGCGGCACGACGCTGCACGGCGATCCGATCAAGCTGACCTCCAAGCCGAGCCACCGCGGCAACATCGTGGGCGGCGCGCTCTTCGGCGTCGGCTGGGCGATGACCGGCATGTGCCCGGGTCCGCTGTTCGTCACGCTGGGCGAAGGCAAGGTCTACGCCATCGCCGCGCTGGCGGGCGCCCTGCTGGGCACCTGGCTGTTCGGCGTGGTCTACGATCGCATCCGCGCGCCGCTCAAGATGCCGGCCATCACGGCTGGGCCGGGCGCGGGCTGACCGCCGCCGAATACGGAAGCACGACGGCCACTTCCGCACGATGCCCCGGCGAGACCTCGACCTGCTGCAGGGTCGCGTCGTGCCCTGGAACCGCCACACGCAGCGTGTAGACGCCTGGTTTCACAAGCAGACGATCAAAGTGACCATCGCGCGCCCGCGCCAGCCAGTGCTCGCCCGCGCGCGGCGCCTGCTGCGCCACCGTCACCTCCGCCGCCACCGGCTGCCCCGCCGCATCGCGCACGGTCCCAGAGATTCTCGGCCCTTGCGCCACCGCGCGCAGTAGCGCCTGCCACGTCGGCCGCGTCGCCGCCACCGTCTCGCGCCGCAGCTTGCCCACCGGGTTGTGGTACGCGCCCTCTATGAGCAGCGCCGCCGTGCCGAACGCCGCGCGCAGCCAGTCCTGGTCCACGCCATCCACCGGATAGATCTGCCTTTTCACGACGAAACGCCGGTGGTTCGGCTGCATCGGCGCCGCGCGCGCGACGAGTGGTACCGGGGACCTGCGCCGGCGTCGGAGCCGGAGACGCGGGCGATGATGCAACTCGCTGAAAAAGAGCACTTTGCCGCGTCGATCTCCTATCACACCTGGGACACGGTGGTGCTGGCGCCGTACACGACCGATGGCGTGGCGAACCCGGAGCCGAACGAGGCGTGGCACCTCGCGGAGCTGGTCGCGCGCGCGGCAGGAATGCAGCCGAACCACCGGCGTTTCGTTGTGAAAAAACAGATCTACCCGGTGGATGGCGTGGACCAGGACTGGCTGCGCGCGGCATTCGGCACGGCGGCGCTGCTCATCGAGGGCGCGTACCACAACCCGGTGGGCAAGCTGCGGCGCGAGACGGTGGCGGCGA
>CAIXAA010000153.1 GCA_903917305.1 uncultured Myxococcales bacterium
CAGCAGCACCTGCATCGCGGTGCTGACGTAGAACACGCCGTTGGTCGCGAGGTTGCGCGCGACCTGTTCGGCCAGGCACGACTTCATCAGCGCGCCGCTGCCAAACCAGTAGCCGCCCGCGGAGGCGAACTCCTGCATCCGCTGATCGGTGAAAGCGTGCTTCTCGCGAATCTCCAGCATCTCGAGGCCTTCCGTGCGCAGGTAGGCGTAGAGATCGGTGCCAAGGCTGTGCGGATGAAAGCCGCGGTAGGCGGTCACGAAGCCATCGACGCCAGCCTGTTCGGTCGTGCGGCAGAAGTCGGCGTAGTCCCAACCCGCTGAGAAGTCGCAGTAGTTGACCAGCACCGGGTCGTCGTCACGGATGTGCTCCTGCGCCTGCAACACCGCGTGCACCGGCCCCAGCTTGTGCGGCGCGATGCCGACGATGCGGCCGGTCGGGGCGATGCGCTGCAGCACGGCGCGCAGGTCCGTCGTCTCCAAGTGCGTCTGCGCACAGATGAACAGGAAGTCCGCCTCGCCGGGGAACATGCGCACGACGTGCTCGATCATTGGCCGGCCCTGGACCTCGATGAGCGGCTTGATGTTCGCGTGGCCTGCCCGAGCGTAGCGGGAGCCCGATCCGGACATCGGGATGACGACTTGCACCCTGCCTCCCCTGGCCCTGCGCGGCCTTCCAACGCCGAAGCTACGCGGCCTTGCGCCCTGGGGCAAGCTTGCCTGCATGGCGCCGATGCGCGAGAGTCCGCGCACACCAACAAGGAGCCCGCCGATGACCACCCCCGAGCCGGAGATCGCCGCCCGCCTGCAGTTCGCGATGGAGACCGCCGGCGCGGCAAGCGCGGTGTTGATGCGTCATTTCGGGCACCTGGCCGGCATCGACGAGAAGTCGCCGGTCGATCTGGTCACGGAAGCTGATAGGGCCAGCGAGGCGCTGATCCTGGAGCGCCTTCGTCAAGCGTTTCCGGAGGATGCGGTGCTGGCGGAGGAGCGCGACGGCCGCGATGGCGCCAAGGCGATGGCCGCGCGCGCGCAGGAGCTGCCGTGGTGCTGGGCCATCGATCCGCTCGATGGCACGACGAATTTCGCCCACACGCACCTGAACTTCTGCGTCAGCATCGGCGTGCTGCGCTTCGGCAAGCCGCTCATCGGCGTCGTGCAGGCACCTGCGCGCAGCGAGCGCTTTGTCGGCGTGGTCGGTGCCGGCGCCACCTGCAACGCGCAGCTCATCGGCGTCTCGAAGGTGGAGACGATGGCCAAGGCTCTGATCGGAACGGGCTTTCCCTACGATCGGCGCCAGCGTTTGCCGGAGATCCTGGGCTGGCTCGGGCGGGCGCTGCAGCGGGCGCATTGCGTGCGGCGCGGAGGGTCGGCGGCGCTGGATCTCTGTGAGATTGCTGCGGGACGGCTCGACGGCTTCTACGAGCCGGGCCTCATGCCTTGGGACACGGCAGCCGGCAGCGCGATCGTCCTGGCAGCGGGCGGCACGGTCAGCGGCTTCGACGGCGGCGCCCACGACCTGTTCGCGGCCAACACGCTGGCGTCCAACGGTCGCATCCACGCGGAGCTGGTCGACCTGGTCGCCGCTGTAGACCGTTTCGACATCTGTTGAATTCCTCCACACACAGCGGCGCAGCGGCAACTTGCCAAGTCCGCGTGCCGGCTCTACGGTTGCGGTGCGACAGGGCCCCATGGCGCGTTTCTTGCTATGCTTGAGGGTGTAAGGCGCGCTGCGCCGTCGCGTTGCCCAACGATCGGAGGTCGTCATGCGAAAGTCTCGAATCCTGGTGCTCGCCGCCCTCACGGCCAGCCTGAGCGGCTGCTGGCTCGACAGCAGCACGCCCGCGCCTGTCGGCCCGGCCAACGACGCGGACGGCGGCAAGATCGATGACACCGTTGCGACGCCGGACACGACCGACAAGCAGGACGTCGCGGCAAGCAGTTGCACGGTGGGCGATGCGAAGGCCTGCCCCGGTGGGTTCTGCGAGGTCGCGCAGGGCCAGTGCACGGGCACCGGCAAATGCTCCGTGAAACCAAGCGTCTGCACGCAGGAATACGGCCCAGTCTGCGGCTGCGACGGCAAGGACTACACCAACCCGTGCTACGCCAAGGCGGCCGGCGTCAACGTCGACAAGGGCGGTTCGTGCGCACCCGGTCCCGGCACCTGCAGCGTCGGCGACAACAGCACGTGCCCTGGCGCGTCCTATTGCGCGGCACCGGTGGGAACCTGCAGCGGCACGAGCGGTTGCGCCGCAAAGCCGCAGGCTTGCGACATGATCTACGCGCCGGTGTGCGGCTGCGACGGCAAGACCTACAGCAACGACTGCGCGGCCGCGGCCGCCGGCGTCGTCGTCGCCAAGAGCGGCGCTTGCGCGGTCGCCAGCAACCTCAAGTGGTTCTACACCTGCGGCGCGCCAGTGTGCTCCGGCGTGCAGCCGACGCCGACCGGCATGAACAAGTGCACGACGGAAAAGGCAGGCGATTCGTGCAGTACCGCGGATGCGCTGTGCGATCCGCAGGACTCGTGCGCGCGGCACCTCAAGTGCACCGACAAGGATCCGCGTCAGGGGCCGGGCGGCTGCCCGATCTCGCGGCGGGATTTCAAGAGCGACATCCAATACTTGCAGCAGAACGACGAGATCGCGCTGAGCCAGGAGCTGCTGCAGACGCGCCTGGCGACCTACCGCTACACGGCGGCGGGTCCGCAGGCACCGCGGCACCTGGGCTTCATCATCGACGATCGGCCGGACAGCCCGGCGGTGGACGCCAAGCGCGACATGGTCGACCTCTACGGCTATTTGTCGATGTCGGTCGCGACGTTGCAAGTGCAGCAGCGGCAGATTGAGGCGTTGCAGCAGCAACTGGGCGAACTGCGCCAGAGCTGCGGCCAGGGCGCCGCGATGTCGCGGCGGTAGCGCCGCCTAGAACTGCAGGCAAACCTTGCCGAAATGCCGGCCCGATGCCAGATGTTCCAAGGCTTCGCGCGCGTCGGTCCACGGGAACACGCGGTCCAGCACCGGCATGAGCGCACTCGCTTCGATCGCCCGGTTCATGGCTTCGAAATTCGCGCGGTTGCCGACCACGACGCCCAGCACGCGCAGGTTCTGCATCAGGATCGGCAGCAGGTTCACCTCCGCGGACGCGCCGGCCAGGATGCCGATGACGCTGATGTGCCCGCCCGGCCGCACCGCCGCCATCGACTGCGCCAGCGTGCCGGTGCCGCCCACCTCGATGACATGGTCGACGCCTTTGCCTTCCGTGAGTTCGAGCGCACGCTTGCCCCAAGCCGGCGTCGTGCGGTAGTTGATGGTCTGCCAGGCGCCAAGCCCGCGCGCCCGCTCCAGTTTCTGGTCATCGCTCGACGTGACGATGACGCGCGCACCCGCGAGCACCGCAAACTGCAGCGCGAAGATCGACACGCCGCCGGTGCCTTGCACCAGCACGGTCTCGCCGGGCTTCACCGCGCCCTGCTCCACCAGGCCACGCCACGCCGTCAGCGCGGCACACGGCAAGGTCGCGGCTTCCACATCGGAAAGGTGGGCCGGCACGCGCACCACGCCGTCCTGCGACAGCACCACCTGCTCCGCGAGCATGCCGCCGCGCGGCCCGCCAAGCGTGGACTTGAGCGCCTCCCGCGTCGGCGCGCCGTCCAGCCACGCCTGCGCGAAAATGCCCGCGACGCGATCGCCTGGCGCCACGCGCGTCACGCCGTCGCCCACTGCCAGGACTTCGCCGACGCCATCCGACAGCGGCACCAGCGGCAGCGGCTGGCGCGGGTTGTACTTGCCCTGGATCATGAGCAAGTCACGGTAGTTGAGCGACGCGGCGCGCAGCTTGAGCAGCACCTGCCCCGGACCGGGCGCCAGATCGGGCTTGTCGACAAGCACCAGATTCTGCAAGCCAAAACTGCCCTGGATCTCGAATGCGCGCATGGCGGCCTCCTGGCGGATGAGTGACCGCCAAGGTGACGCGCGCTGGCGGGATGGTCAAGGCCCGCTGGTCTGGGGCCGACCACCCTGCTAGATCGGCAGCACGAGGAGCCCGCGATGACCAACGCCCCCAAGAACCTGCCCGATGTAGCCGGCCTGCACCTGAACCAGAACCTGCTGCGCAAGGGCCGCGGGGAGCGCTGCATCCTCACGGAATGTCAGGCGGCTTGCTGCGTGAACGGCATCTGGGCGGACGTGAACCAGGTGCAGAAGATCCTCGCGCACGCCGAGGCGATCAAGCCGTTCCTGGCCGAGCAGTACCGCAACGAAGACTGGTGGTTTGGCGAGGAGATCCTGGAACACGCGGATTTTCCGTCAGGACTTGGCATTCCGACCCAGACCGGGCCAATGGACGGGCATCCGGGCCGCAGCGCCTGCGTGCTGGTGCGCAGCGACTTCAAGTGCGGGCTGCAGGTCGCGAGCCTGGCGCTGGGCTTGGGGTATCCTGGGCTCAAACCCTTTGATTGCGCTTCGTATCCGATCCTGCGCTCCGAAGGCGAGCTGCAGGTCGACGAGGCGAGTCCGGCGCAGCTTGGCGGCGCGGACTGCCAGCGACCGTGCGCGGGGGAACCGCAGCGCATGTTCGAGATCTTCCGCGAGGAAGTGGAGCTTTCGCTGGGAGCGGAGGGCTTTGCGCGCCTCGCTGCCGCAGCGGGATCCGGCTCGGGTTCCGGATCCGGTTCGGGCTCCGGTTCCGGTTCGGGTCCCAGTTCGGGTCCC
>CAIXAA010000154.1 GCA_903917305.1 uncultured Myxococcales bacterium
CCAATGCGTCGCTGCTCATCATCGCGGAAGACGTCGATGGCGAGGCGCTGACGGGCCTCGTCTACAACAAGCTGCGCGGCCAGTTCAATGTCTGCGCGGTCAAGGCGCCGGGCTTTGGCGATCGGCGCAAGGCGATGCTGCAGGACATCGCGGCGCTGTGCGGCACGACGATGCTGTCCGACGAAATCGGCGAGAAGCTCGAGCTGGTCAAGCTGAAGAGCCTGGGCCGCGTCAAGAGCGTCAAGGTCAACAAGGACAAGACGATCCTGGTCGGCGGCGCCGGCAAGGCGAGCGATGTCCAGGCGCGCGTCGCGCAGATCCGCAAGGAGATCGAGACGACCAAGAGCGACTGGGACCGCGAGAAGCTCGAGGAGCGCCTGGCGCGCCTGGCGGCGGGCGTGGCGGTGGTGCGCATCGGCGCGGCGACCGAGATCGAGATGAAGGAGAAGAAGGCGCGCGTCGAGGACGCCCTGCATGCGATCCGCGCGGCGGTGGCCGAAGGCGTGGTGCCGGGCGGCGGCGTGGCGCTGCTGCGTGCCATCAAGGCGCTCGATGCCCTCAAGTTCGGCGACGAGCGCGACCACGGCGTGCGCGTCCTGGCGCGCGCGATGGAAGAGCCGCTGCGCCAGATTGCCGAGAACGCGGGCGAGGAAGGCTCGGTGATCGTCGAGACGGTGCGCGCCGGCAAGGGCCACTTCGGCTACGACGCCGGCCGCGGCGTGTGCTGCGACCTGATGACCGGCGGCGTCATCGACCCGACCAAGGTGGTGCGCGTGGCGCTGCAGAACGCGGCTTCGGTGGCAACGATGCTGCTGACGACCGAGTGCGCGATCACGGAGACGCCCAAGGGTGAGAACTAGTGGCAGCGACAGGTAAAATAGCGCCAGAGAACGACGCGGCCTCGCAGCCTCCTGTGGACGAACCGTCCCAGGAGGCCGCGGCGGCGGCGCCGAGCTTGGAAGCGCAACGCATCGCCGCGCTCGAGGCGCGTGTCGCGGAACTGCAAGACCAGACGCGGCATTACGCCCAGTCGTACGACAAGGCGCGCAGCGAGTTTGCCGCCGCGCGCGAGCGGATGCAGCGCGAGCACGAGCGCACGGTGCGGCGCGATCAGGCCAAGGTGGTCGGCGGCTTGCTGACCGTGCTCGACTCGCTCGACCGTTCGCTGACCAGCGTGCAGGCGGCCGGGCCGGGCCAGGCGTTCGTCGATGGCGTGCAGATGATCCGCACGCAGTTTGAAGCGGCGCTGGCGACCTTGGGCTTGCAGCGTTTCGACGGTATGGGCGAGCGCTTCGACCCGGAGCGCCACCAGGCCGTGACCTCCGTGCCGGTGACCGATCCGACCCAGGATGGGCGCGTGATCCAATCGCTTTCCGCGGGCGCCGTCATCGGCGACGAGGTCGTGCGTGCGGCGACGGTGGTGGTGGGCCAGCTGCTGCGCCAGCCGGAACCGCCGCAAGATCTCAACTAGCCTAGAGATTCCGCAACAGCCCTACTTGCACCAGCCGACGTTCTCCGGCACCGGGCTGCCGTCCGGTCCGAGCAGCGCCAGGCACGCCGACGCGGCGCAAGAAGGCTCGCCGCCGGCGGTGGTGCAGCGCAGGCGGCATGCGCCCTGGACGCACAGAAGCCCCTGGATGCACGGGTTGTTGTCGGCACACGCCTGGCCCGCCCCGCCGCCGCCGGCCTTGGTGCAGGTCTTGAGCCAGCCGTAGGGGACGCAGGTCTGGCCGGCAGCACAGCCCTGATCGCTCAAGGGGTTGCAAGCGTCGCCGGGCTTGCACGCACCCAGGTCGGCTGCCACCGCGTCGCCGCCGTCAAACACCAGCTTCTCGCACGGCACGCCGGGCTTGCAGGCCGCGGCAGAGTCCGTGCCGCTGGCATCGCACAAGGATCGGCACACGCCGGCAACACACAAGCTATTGAATTCGCATTGGTTCCACGATTGGCAGGCGCTGCCGGCTGCCGTGGTGCCGGGCGGCGCGCACAGGTTGTCGGGCGGATTCGGGAAGCATTGCAGGCCGGGTGCGCAGCCCAAGGAGCTCAGCGGGGCGCACACCTTCGGGCACGCGCCGCAATCGCCCGCGCAGCTGCCGCACCATTCGCCGTTGTTGCACGCTCCGTCGCCGCAGAAGGCCGCGACGGCATCTGTCGCCGTCACCGCATCGGCGGTGCCCGTGGCGTCGTCCGCGGCGTCCACGGCGGCGCCCACATCCTGCGCCGCTTCGGTATCGAGCGGCGTGATGACCCACTGGTCGTCCAGCGTGGCCTCCACGTCCTTGTGCGGCTGGAAGCGCGGGTCGATGTCCGCGCCGGCGTCGCCCGTCGCCGCGCCCGTCAACGGCTTGATGCAGCCGCCGAGGACGAGCAGAGCACAAAGCTGCAGGAGACAAAGGCTAGAGCGGAGGGGCATTGATGAACGTGATCGTGTAGGCATCGCACGTCACGGGCAGCCCCGCCTTGCGGTAGACATGCACGAGGAACGGCGCCGAGTTGTTCTTGCAGTAGTTCATGCCGACCGGACCGACCTGGCCGACGGCGCCCGTGTTCTGCGGCGGATGCGTGCACTTGCACTCGCCGGCATTCTCCGGGTTGGGCGACTTCTCGGAGTCGCCGAAGTTGCCGCTCGCCGGATTCGTTCCAGGGCCGTAGGGCGGGCCGCCGTAGAAGCTGACGGTCCACTCGCTCTCGGTCTCGCCTTCGCACAGCTTGTTCGTGTCGGCGCAGGAGCCGCGGTAGAAGTCGAACGCGAACTGATTCCCGGGGTTGGACGTCATCTTGACGTGCACGTCGAACTGGTCGCACGCGCCGTTGTCGTCCGGCGAGTCGTAGGCGTCGAACTTGTACCAGTCGCCGCCTTCGCCCGGCATCACGTTGCCCGACTTGATGACGCTGGAGCCGCCGCCGTCCGACAACTGCCCGAGATCGATGTAGTTCTGGCACGTCATGCCGTGGATGCCGTAGTTGTTGTCCGCCACGCACTCGCAGCCGTTGCTCGGGTCGCCGTCGACGTCGAACAGCGGCGACTTGCAGCCTGCGATGCCGCACTTGCCGCCCGGGTTGCAGCCCTTGGTCGCGTTGGGGATGTCCGGACAGGACGCCACCGCGCTCGGGCCGTCATCGATCAGGCCATTGCAGTCGTCGTCGATGTTGTTGCAGATCTCGACGGCATTCGGGTGGATGTTCTTGTTGTTGTCGTCGCAGTCGCCCGGATCGCTGGCCGAGTAGATCTTGGTGCTCGCGCACAGGCACTTGCCGGTCGAGGACGGACCGTAGGTGTCCTTGTCGACGTCGACGTAGTAGAGCATGCACCCGTCCGCGCCCTCCTCGTCGGTTTTGCCGTTGCAGTTGTCGTCCTTGCCGTTGCAGACCTCGACGCCGCCGGCAAGCCCCTGCTTGAAGGGATGGACCATGACGTCGGTGTCGTCGCAGTCGCCGGGCGTCTCCATCCACTCCGCGGTCTTGTGGGACTTGCACAGGCACGCGCTGTTGGTGTCGTCGCCGAACGTGTCGCCGTCCAGGTCCTTGAAGTAGACGTTGCAGCCCTTGGAGCCGGCTTCGTCGGTCTGCCCGTTGCAGTTGTTGTCGACGTTGTCGCAGATCTCCGGCGCGCCGGGCTTGATGCTGGAGTTCAGGTCGTCGCAGTCGCCGCCGATGCTGGCATAGCCGGGACCCGGGTTGCCGCACAGGCACTTGCCCAAGCCCTGCCCGACGCCGTCGCCGTCGTTGTCCGCGTAGTACACGACGCAGCCGACCGCGTCGCCTTCGTCGGTCTCGCCGTTGCAGTTGTTGTCGATGCCGTCGCAGATCTCCGCCGCCGGCCAGTTCGCGGCGCAGGCGGTCAGCTGCCCCTGATCCATGCAGGTGCGGTCCTGGTAGCAGGCGCCGAACGCGTTGCTGCGCGAGCACACCGTCGAGAGCTGCAGGGAGGACCACGATGACGTGCAGCTGCAATCGCCGCTGTCGGGCACGCACTGCTTGACCGGCTTGTCGCGGCCGGGGATCGCCACGTCCTTGCACGAATACCCCGTGTCGCAGGGCGCCTTGACGTCGTCGCACGCGGTGCCGCAGAAGTAGCCGGAGATGAAGCCGTTGCCCTGGTCGAACGGCACGCAGAGGTTCTGGCCGCTGGTCTGGCCGGTCGCCGTGCAGTCCTTGTGGTCCTTGCAGGGCTTGCACAGCGTGGAGTTCGCCGGCAGGCAGATGAACGTCGGGTCGTCGGAGCTCGCCTGCAGGCACTTCCACTTGCCCGGGCAGTCCGTGATGCAGGTCTTGGTGCAGACCTTGCCCTGCGGGCTGTCGACGCAGTAGTTGCTGTCGCAGTCGAAGTTGTTGACGCAGGTGCAGCCAAAGCCGCCCGCCACTTCGCAAGCGCCTGTAAGCACATCGGAATCCGTGCCAACGTCGGCCGCATCCTGCGTGTTGTCGGTGTCGCCGCTCAGCGTGTCGGCATCCGGCGTCAGGTCGCCGACGTCGCTGGTCCCATCCGCCAGCACCGCATCGGGATGAACGATGACGAGGTCTTCGCCGACGTTGCCGGTCTTGACGTCCTTGGGCGTGTCGCTGCTGGAGCACCCTGCCGCGCAGGCAAGAAGCGCACAAGCAAATGCGAGGCTGACGCGTCGCGAGGAACTCCGATCGAGCATCATATCACCGTGTTTCGGGTTCTGGGTATCTCGGAACGGCGGGACTGGCACCTGACGAACCTGAGGCGCAACCGGTGTCGCGCCCTCCCCTAGCTTGCACGTCTCAGCGCCTTCACGCAAAAACCATGTCCAATCTCGCCTGCGTGCGCTGCGCGACGGTCCCAGCCGCCGCGCATGCCGCAGCTACTGCAGCTCCGCGTCGATGGCCGTAAAGCCGCCTGCGCGCTTCAAGTCCTTGAGTTTGAGCGTAATCTTCGTACCCGGCGCCATTCCCGGCAGCAGGCTGCCCAGGTCCAGCGCGGGCAGCGGCACCGCGATCTTGTCGAGACCGGGGATGCCATTGGCCAGCGCCTTGGTGATCTGGCCCTCCAGGATCGTCTGCAGCGAGGCCTTCATGTCCGCGAAGTCTTTCGAAATGCTGACCAATTCCAGCTGGTAGTTCAGCTTGGGGCTGATCGCCACCGACAGCGTCTGCGCGTTGGTCGTCGGGTCGAGACCCAGGGCGAGCTTGGCGCCGATGTCGAGGCTGGCGAACAAGCCGATCGTCAGCGGCGTGTCGCCCATGCTGAGCGTCGCCTGGCCGAACAGGTCGCCGACCTGGATGCGCACGTCCATCGGCGTGGGCATGTTGCAGCTCTCCACGATGGGCGGCAGGAACAGGTCCGCGCCGAACACCGCGCCCTCCAAGGAGAAGCCACCGACGTTCGCGGCCGCGCCGGTCAGTCCCAGGTCCTTGGCCTGCAGGTTCTGGATGTTCATCGCGCCGCCGTACCAGATGGCGTAGAGCGCCTGGTTGATGACGTCGTCGTGGAGTGCGAGCTGCAGCCGCTGCGTCGTGTCCATCACGAACGCGTCCGACACCGAACCCATGCAGCCGTCGCGGCCGATGGAGCCCAGCACGGTGTGCGTCGTGCCCTTGGGCGCCACGAAGGAGGCGTTCATCTTGAGCACGCCGCCCAGGTCGTTGAACGAAAGCTCATGCAGCGTGCTGACCAGGGAGATCGTGGTGGCGGGCATGCCTGGAATCAGGGCCGGCAGCGGAATCGCCTGGTTGATGGCGAACTGCGACATCAGCCCCTGGATCAGCGGCGTGACCTGGCTGGCGATCATCGACTTCATCATGCCTTCGATCTGGCCCTTGAAGCCGCCGATGATCATGTTGATGATGCCGTTCAAAAGACCAAGCAAACCGTTGAGTTTGAGACTGAGGACGCCGATCGTCGCCTCCGTGACCGGCACCGAGACCGTCGCCACGCCGTTGCTGGCGCCCAGCATCAGCTCCATGTGCACCAGGATTTGCGTAATCGTCACAGTGCCGGACGCGCCGACGGAGATGCCCAGCACCTTGGTCTTGGCCGACACATCGGCGGAAACCTTGGGGATCGTCACCGTCATGTCGATGCCGCCGCCGATGCACTTGAGCGAGATCGTCGGCTTGGCGAAGTTGACGTTGGAGATCGTGACCGTGATGCCGCTCTGGTTGATGCTCGGCGGCAGCAGGGCATTGACGTCCATGCCGCCAATGAGGATCTCCATCAGCGTGGCCATGTCATCGGGATGGTTGGGATCGTGCACGCCGTCGTCGATGAAGTTCTGGCCGAGGAAGACCTGCCGGCCATCGACCACCATCGCGCCCTGCGGCTTGGCGGCATCGGTCGGGTAGTACTTGCCGGCGTAGTAGAAGCCGCGTGTGGCTTTGGTCACGAGGCCGCCCACGTCGGTGATCTGCGCCAGGACCATGTTGAGCCCGTGCAGGGCGCCCCACTGCGACTGCCACTCGCCCACGCTGCAATGGCCGTTGGTCGGGTCGCCGGCATCCGCCAGGCAGGTGCCGCCCACCGTGTCCGCGCCGCCGGAGCAATCGCTGTCCAGCTTGCACGGCGTCAGCGTCACATACGCGGTCTTGCCGTTGACGACCAAGGTCTTGACGCCGGAGCCGGCATCGCCCGCCGTGCCCTTGATCTTGACCGAGGGCTTGCCGTCCAGCTCCGTGCCCCAAGGCGGAAAGTCGATGGTCAGCAGCGGCGGCGAACCGTCCACCAGGATGTTCAGATCCTTGAAGATCTCTTCCGATCCAACAACTTCGGCGTGCACGACATAGGTGTTGTCGTCATTGAACTGGAAGGTGTCGGCGGCCTTGGATTGGAAGCCGGTGGCCGGGCTCGTCACGCCGAGCGCCACTTTCGCGGCCGGAATCAGGTTCTTGTAGGAATCGAACACCGCGGAGATGAACTTGACCTTCTCCTGCTGGGCGTACACCTGCTTGTTCGGCACCGGCGAGACTTCCAGGGTGGCCGGCGGACCCGGCACCACGGACAACACCGCGGGATGCAAGGTGAACAGGTCCCACGCCAGCGACTCCGGCACGCACTGCACCTTGTGCAGGCCCGCCTTGGTCGCGGTGGCGAAGGTGCCCTTGATCGTGAGCTCCTTGTCGTAGTCGAGCGCGAAGGGGAAGTCGCTGATCACATTGCCATACGCGTCCTCGGCCACGCACGCCAGCTTGGCAGCGCCGCCCGCGGGCACCTCGCCCGGATCGAGCAGCGTGAACAGGTGGCGCGGCACGTCGTGAACCACCAGCAGCGTCGCCGGGGTCGTGTCGGCCGTGCCCTCGACGCTGCAGGCGACCTTCGTCATGCCAGCCTTGGTCGGGATGATGACGTTGCCAACCGGCGGCAGGGCCGAGGCGGGATCTGTCTGGACGCTGAAACCACTGTCGATTTCATTGCCGTACTTGTCGGACGCCGTGCAGCCGATGACGACCTTGGTGCCCGCGGTCACCTGCGTCGGCGCGGGCGTACCCGGTGCGTCGCCGCGCTTGCCGAGCACGATGGTGTCGATCGTGTCCGGCGGACCCGGCACGACCGTCAGCTCTGCCGGCGTGGCATCCGTGAGCGCGTACTTCGGCGCGAGCGAACAGGCGACGTGGTAGGCGCCGACCTTCGCGAGGCGAACGCTCGTCCCGTCGATGCCGAGCGGCGTCGAGGGACCGTCGAGGACCACGAGCGTCGCGGCGGAAGGCAGCGCAACCTCGTCGCCGTGCCCCGTCGCGCCCTTGGCCGCGGGCTTGTAGAGGTGGCATTTGACGTCGAACGCGATGCCGGCGCGCGCGTCGGTGTCGCCGACATCCGTGTCGAGAATCAACGTCTTCCAGTCGACGCCGCCGGGCCCGAGGGTCGTGCCGCCGGTCTTGCCCGCCGTGCTGCCGGCGGTCGAGTCGCTGCATGCCGCAGTCAGCGCCAGAAGCGCGGGCAAGAGCCAGATTCCCAAGCGCAGATGCCGGGCGTACAGAGCCTTTTCGTGTCGCATGGATCCTCCCCGGGCCACACGGTACAACGCGAGGACTCCCAAGGGCAACCGGATTCGCGCGAACCGCGACGGCGGGGCTACTTGCCGCCTTCCTTGAATACGGTCGCGGCCTTGGTCAGCGCCCGCGCCTTGGCAAACGGATGCACGGCAGCATCCACGTCCGCCTCGATGTTGGCCGCCTTGGCGTTCAGGTCCGCGAGATCCGCGGCGAACTCGATCGGCTTGAGCGCCACCGTCGCGCCGCTCGCCCCTTCCATGACGAAGGGATGCACCGACAGGCGGCCGTAGCGATCGGCCTTGATCGCGGCAAACACGAGGTATTCCGCGCCCGTCTGCTTGGCCAGCTTGGCCGCGGGCGTCTTGCAGACCTCCGCCGGGAACGCGCCTTGTTTCGCGCAGTCCGCCAGCGCCGCCACCGTCAGGTCCGCCTGCACCGGCGCCGCCGCGGCAACCTTGATCGGCAGCGGCTTGGCGGCGATGACCGCGTCCTTGCCCTTGAGATCAATGGCCTTTCCCCACGGTTGCCACGCGTCGCCGCGCACCTGCACGAAGTGGCGCCCCGGCAGCAGATCGTCCTTGTGCGCAGGCAGCGCGCCGACCTTGACCCCGTCGATGAACGCCTCGGCGCCCGGTGCCGCGCCCTCGATCGTGATGCCGAGGTGCTTCTGCTTGTCCAGCCGCTCGTGCACGCCGTCAAAAAGGGCAATTAATTCTTTGGACTGCTTGCGGCGATCGATGACGAGCGTCGGCTGCAGCGCGATGCCGTTCTCGAACAGCCGCTGCGCCTCCGCCGCACCGTTCGGCGCGCCAAAAGCCTCAATGCCGCCGCGGGCATACGCGTCGGCGAGCTTGGTGTAGTCGACCAGTTCCAGGTAGGACTTCTCGTACGACGCGATCGCCGCGCGCAGCTTGTCCAGCGCCGGGCCATGCTTGCCTTCCGCCGCCAGATCCGTGCCTTCCTGGCGCCAGAGATCCGCTTCGTCGATGCGCCGCGACGTCGCCGTCCCCTTGACCAGCACGACCTTCTGCTTGTCCGGCGCGGGCTTTTCGGCGCGATCGCGGTCGGTCAGCAGCTCCAGGTGGGCGGCGAAGGCCAGGCTGTCCTGCAGAGTCTTGGCGATGCGCTTCTCCAGCACCGGCCGCACCTCGCCGACAGCAACCGGCGGAACAAGCAGCAGTTTCGTGCGTGACTTGGCGTCGGTGGCATCCGGGTGCGCGCCGGCATCCGCCTCGGC
>CAIXAA010000155.1 GCA_903917305.1 uncultured Myxococcales bacterium
AACCAGCGCGCACACCTCGGGTGGCGAGGCGGTCCAGGCGCAATCCGCCGTGACCTCGACACCGGCGACGCTGGCCGTGACGTCCACCGAAAGCGGCGGCGGGATGAGCGTGCTAAACGCGGTGTGGACGCTGACTGTGCCTTCCGAGACGTCGACCGGCACATCCTGCGTATCGGTTGCGACTTCTTCGGCGTCCTTGCCAGCGTCCGCCGTCCCGGCGACTTCGGCATCGACGAGGGCCGCCAGCGCATCCAACTGCGCCAAGTCCTCAGCCACAACCGCATCCGCCGCAACCTTTGCCGCCGCCTTGCCCGCCGCCGCCGGCCCGCACGCCGGCAGCAAGGCCAGCGCGAGCGCGAAGCGGGCAAAGGTGCGGAGGCAGGACGGCATCGCGGCTCCAGTGCCGGCACTCTGTGGCATGGCCAAGGTGGCGGCGCAAGGACAAAGTGATGCGGATGTCGCAGGGCGGCGCGACCACGCCCAAGGGAGCTGCCGCGGGCCGCAGCTGGAGCTGGCGGCGAAACCAGGACCTCCTTTCCGGTGTGCTCCGTGATGACGCGTGAAAAGTGGTCCACCTTTCGAGCGCCATCCCTGATGACGCGTGAAAAGTGGTCCTCCTTTCGAGCGTCATCCTTGATCACGCGTGAAAAGTGGTCCTCCTTTCGAGCGTCATCCCTGATCACGCACGAAAAGTGGTCCTCTTTTTGACCGTCATCGCGCATCACGCGCGAAACAGGCTCCTGCGCGTTGGCGCAGGCCCGCGGAGCCGCGGATCGCCAGGAGCGCCCGATTGGAAATCGGCCGCTACGGTTCAAGCACAAGCATCGACAAGTGCGAACCTTCTGCAACCCGCACCTGAAGGTGCGGGCAACTGCCGCGAAGCCTCTTCGAGGCTGCCCAGCCTGCTTCAGCAGGCTTCGCGATAGTTGCCCGGTGCTTGAGCACCGGGTGGCTCAGCTGCCGCACTTCCCTCTCGGGGCGACCGAAGGGGCGCACACCCCGCCGCGCCCATGAAAGACCCTGCCGGAGCCATCGCATACCTGACCAAGGCCATCGCAAACCCTGCCGCAGCGGCCTCAGACCCTGCCGCAGCCATCGCAGAGGGTGCCAAAGCCAGCTCAGACCCCGCCCGAGCCGTCGCAGACCCGACAGCCAGCCACCGCACATCCGACCGCAAGCCGCCGCAACCCCTTACGGCAGCACCTTCAACGTGACCACATGGTGCGCAGCCCCGGCCGAGTGCTGCACCAGCACGACGCCACCGACGCGTTGCTGGCTCCAACTCCCCGGCGCATCCGTCGACTGGACCAGTACTTCGCTCGGCGTCGCCGCGCCCGCCAGCATGGCCGGCGTGAGCCCCGCCCACAGCTCCGTCGCGCCCACGTCCTGCGGCCCGGTGTCGTAACCCAGCGTCAGCGTGTGCGTCTCGCGGTTCCACGCCAGGCTGGTCGGCGTGCCCGCGACCTTCTGCACATTCGGCCGGCACAGCGCCGCCAGCAATTTGGCGCGCGGCGAGCCATCAGGCAGCAAGACGCCAAAGCCTTCGGGGTCGTAGGACCAATAGGACCACGACGCGAAACCCGCGTCGAAATCGTCCAGCGTGTCGAGGACGAGCGTGTCGTCGCCTTCGGTGATGGGCACGCCAAATTCGCCGAAAAAGCTCGGGCCTGCGCCGCCTGCCACGATATCGGCGGCTGCCAGGAAGCGCGCGATGGGTGCGTCGACCAGCGCCGGCCGCGTGTCCGGGTCGTAGGCCACGCCTTCGTGGACGATGACATGGTAGTGGTGCGGTCCCCACACGATGCCCGGCCGCGCAAAGGCTTCGGATTCAATGGCATCGCTGACCAGCATCGCCGTGGGTGGTTCGATGACGACAAGGCGGGTGGGATCGACGCTGCGAACCTCGTCGAGGATCACGCGGAAGAACGGGAAGAGCACGTCGGGCTGGAAGCTCGCGACCGGGTGGCTGCCGTTGTGCGGCTCGTTGAGCAAATCGAACGCGACGATGCGTGGGTCGCCCTTGTAGCGCTGGGCCAAGAAGTGCCACGCGGCGACGAAGGCGGCGCGCACCTTGGTGTCGGCGTACAGACCGTCAAAGCAGGCTTGGACGTTGGGGTCGAGGTAGTTGAGGAACCACGGCGAGACGACCTTGTGCGCGGCGTAGTGGCTGGCGTCGCAGGCGGCGGGCGGGGCGCCGTTGTCGCCGAAACCAAAGCCGAAGATGTCCTGGTGCATGTCGAGGACGACCAAGAGGCCGGCATCGGCAGCCTCGGCGATGCGCTGGTCCAATTGGGCGAGGTAGACCGCGTCCGGCTGGAGTTCCTCGACGCCGGCGCCGGGCGGAGCGGTCATCACCGCGCCCCAGAACGTCAGCAAGCGCACGGTGTTGAAGCCCCAGCCGGCCATTTGGGCGAACGCCTTGGCGCTCGCGGTGCCGTTGTGGGTCGGCTCGTATTTGGCGGCGTTCGAGACGTTCAGGCCGCGCAGGAATACGGCGCGGCCGTCGGCGGCGCGCAGGAAATGGCCGTCGGCGCGCAAGGGCAGGGTGACGAAGACCGGCGTGACCTCCGCAGCCGCATCGACCGGTTCGGCGCCATCGGCGACTGCGTCGGCAGTGGTTGCCGGATGTTTGGCAGCCGAGGACGTGCCGCACGCAAGCAACGCGCCACAGGCGAGGATCGCAAGGCGCGCAGAAGCGTTCACGGGCCTACCTCAAGTTGGCGCCTGCGAAAACCAGATCCACATCGCCAGCGCGGCCGCCGTCGCGCCGTTCAGCGACTCGCTGCCCTCCGCCATCGGGATCGCCACGGCCTGGCCGCGCAGCGCCGCCGGCAGCCCGCCGCCTTCGAGGCCCGGCAGCAGCAGCAAATCGCGCGGCAGGTGCTCGCTCTGGATCGGCCGGCCATCCGCCGACAGCGCCAGGAGCTTGCCGCCCGCCTGCGCCGCGACTTCGTCCAGGCTGCCGCCGCGCCACAGCCGCACGCGCAGCGCCGCCGTGCCGCCCGCGCGCAAGGCCTTGGGATGCCAGGGCGACGCCGCCTCGCGCAGCAGCACCACGTCTTCCACGCCAAACGCCGCCGCCGAGCGGATCACCGCGCCGACGTTCTCCGGATCCTGGAAAGGCACCGCCAACACGCACCCTTGCACCGTTCCCGGCCACGGCGCCGGGTCGTCCGCGCGCACGCGCAGCAGCGGCGCCTTGGTGCCCGACACGTCCAGCTCGGCAAACAGCGCCGGCGCGAGAATCAACACCGGCAGATCCGGCGGCGCGCCCGGCGGCAGCATCTCGGTGCCGCGCGGCACGATGATCTCCTGGCAGCGCTGCGGAAAGTCGCGCATCACCTCGGCAATCAGCTTCTGGCCGGCAATCAGCGCACTGCCCGCCTTCTTGATGCCGCGCCCGGTCAGCAGGCTCTGCGCCTCGCGAAAGCTGTCGTTCTTGTCGCTGTCGATGGTCCGCGTGCGCCGCCGCACCACTTCGCTCGGGTCGTGCAGCCGGCGGAACGTGACCAGGCGGCGGTCATGCGTGGAGAACGGCAGCGTGTAGGCGAGGTCGTCCTCCAACTGGAACGCCGAGCCAAGATCGCGCTGCGCCTCGGCAATCTCCTCGTCGCAGTGCGGCCCCTTCATGAAGACGCACAGGCCGCCGGGCGGCACGAAGCTGCGCACGCGGGCCAGCGTCACCGGAATCTTCTCCAGCGCCCGCGTCACGATGCCGGCTACCTGCTCGGGAAAGCTCGCATACACCTTGCCGCAGTGCGTGTGGATGCCCGTCAGGCCCAGCGTCTGGATCGCCTCGTCCATGAACGCGACGCGGCGGGCGCGGCCCTCGCACAGCACCAGCTCCAAGTGCGGCGCGGCGATCTTGAGCGGAATGCCCGGGAAGCCCGCGCCCGAGCCGATGTCCAGCAGCGGCGAAGGCAGCTTGGCCCCGAGCTTTTTCGCCACCAGGATGCAGTCGACGTAGTGCAGCGTGACCATCGACTCGAAGGCGCGCAGGCGCGTCAGGTCGCCGTCGTCGTTGCGGGCGCGCAAAAGCTGATGGAAGGCCCAGAGCTGGCGGTAGCCTTCCGGCGTCAGCTCGGCCTTGCTCGCCTGCAGCATCTGCTGCATGCCTTCGAATGTCGGCGCAAACGCGGCCATTTGTCTCCGTCAGGCTTGTGCGGGCGGCGCCTTGCGCAGCAGCGAGGCCGTCACGCCGGTGGCGAGGATCGCCACGATGATGCCGAACGACGGCCCGGCGTCGATGGGAACCACCTTGGCCAGCAGCATCTTGAGGCCGATGAACGCCAGCAGCACGACGAGCGCGGCCTTCAAGTAGTGGAACTTGTCGATCAG
>CAIXAA010000156.1 GCA_903917305.1 uncultured Myxococcales bacterium
GCCTCGCTGCAGGTGAGCGCCGCCGGCACGCCCGCCAACCTCGCCCCTTCGATCGCGGCCATGAGCGACGGTTCGTGGATGGTGCTGTGGCGCCGCGACGACCTCGCCGGCGGCGAGGTGTCCTACTGGACGCAGCGGGTCAGCGCCGATGCCAGCGGCCTCTCCGGCGCGGCGCAACAGGTGAACGTGACCAAGCTGGGCAGCAGCGAAAGCTCCGGCAGCACGAACGTCATCGCCCCCGTGGTCGTACGCCTGCGCAACGGTCGCTTGCTGATGGCCTGGTCGGGTGGCGCACAGGGCGGTGCCACGCCGCTTGGCATCTACGCGCGGCTGTTCGACGAAAAGGGCCAGCCGATGTCCGAGGAGCTGGAGACCGGCGGCGTACTGCCGAACGGCCAGTCCTTCTCGCCGGCGATCGGCGCGCTGCCGGGCGGTCAGGCGCTGCTGGTCTGGCAGGGCGCGGCGAACGGCGGCAAGGGGCCCCAGGTCGTGCGCGGCCGGATGTTGAAGGACGATGGCAGCGCGCTGACGCCGGTCCTCACGCTCTCGCCCGCGAGCCAGCCGTACGAGGCGCTGCCGGCGGTGGCGGGCTACCTGTCTGGCGAGGCGCTCGTGTCCTGGAAGGCGGGCGATGATCCGAACGCGACTTCGGCTGTGACGGTGCGTGGGCGGCTGCTGGGCACGCCGTTGCCGACCCTGCCGGGCGCGCTGCTGCCAGCGGGCCCCGCGGCGGCGCTGGACGACGATTCCGTGGGCTCCTATCCGGGCGCCGCGCCCGTCGCGGCGCTGTCCGAGCACCGCGCGATGGCCCTGTGGCACAACCAGGGTCAGCCCGACCACACGATCTGGGGCAAGCGGCACTACCGCTCGGTGGATGCGTGGGATTGCCAGGTCACCAATCTGGGCGGCCCGCTGCTGCCAGGCGAGGGGGGGCCGCGCTGGCTGCCGGCGCTGGCCAGCTGGGAGAACGGCAAGGTCGTCCTCGCCTTTTCGACCAACCTGGCTGCCATGAACCAGTTCCGCGTCGCGGCGCGCCTCTGGCAGTGGTAGTTGCCGCATCCGTGGTAGACTCTGGCGCAGCGCCGCCGCATCGGTAGGCCCTTGCACCCGGCGGAAGCTCCCATGACGACTGCATTGACCGCGCCCCTCGAAGCGGCGTTTGACTCGCTCGGCTTGTCCGAGGCCTCCCTGCGCGTCGTGCGCGAGCTGGGCTTCTCGCAGATGACGCCCATCCAAGCCCGCAGCCTGCCAGTGCTTTTGCGCGGCGAGGACCTCGTCGGCCAGTCGGCGACCGGCAGTGGCAAGACGGTCGCCTTCACGTTGCCCATGCTCGAGCGCCTCGACCTGGACGCCCGCGAGCTGCAGGCGCTGGTGCTGTGCCCGACGCGCGAGCTGGCGACGCAAGTGGCGGCGGCGATCCGCAAGTTGGGCCGTCATCGTGCCGGGTTGCGCGTGCTGCTGCTGGCCGGCGGCATGCCGTCGGGGCCGCAGCGCAAGGCGCTGCTGGAGGGCGTGCACATCGTGGTCGGGACGCCTGGCCGGGTCCAGGATCATGTCGACCGCGGCCTGGAGGTCGCCGGCGTGCGCACCGTCGTGCTCGACGAGGCGGACCGCATGCTCGACATGGGCTTCGGGCCGGCGGTGGAGAAGATCCTGCGCGTGCTGCCCCGCGAGCGGCAAACGCTTTTCTTTTCCGCGACCTTTCCGCCGTCGATCGCGACGATGAGCCGGACCTGGCAGCGGACCCCGACCCACGTGACCGTGGCGGAGGAGGCTGGCTCCAAGCCGGACATCCAGCAAATCGCGCACATGGTGGCGGTGGCGGACCGGGACTCGGCCCTGGTGGCGGTCCTGCGCCAGCACGCCCCGGCCTCGGTGCTGGTGTTCTGCAATTTCAAGGACTCGGTGCGCACGGCGGTGAAGTCGCTGGAGCGCGCCGGGTTCCAAGCCGGGGAGCTGCACGGCGACCTGGAGCAGCGCGATCGCGACCGCGTGATGGCGAAGTTTCGCAATGGCTCGCTGACTTTGCTGGTCGCGACGGACGTCGCGGCGCGCGGCCTGGACATCGCCGGGCTCGAGGCGGTCATCAACTACGAGTTCCCGACGACGCCGGACGCGTACGTGCACCGCATCGGTCGCACGGGGCGGGCGGGCGCGCCGGGCCTGGCGATCTCGCTGGTGGCGCCGCGCGACACGGAACGGCTGCAGGCGTGCGAAGCGGCTTGCGGTGCGCCGATCGAGCGTCTGCCGCTGCCCGTCCCGCCCAAGGCAGCTGTGGCGGCTCCCGCCGTGGCGGTCGACACGCTGTTCATCGGCGGCGGTCGCAAGGACAAGCTGCGCCCGAGCGACATCCTCGGTGCCTTGACCGGCGAGGCCGGCTTGCAAGCCGCGGACATCGGCCGCATCGAGATCGGCGATCGGTTCACCTACGTCGCGGTGACGCACCAAGTGCTCGCCAAGATGCTTGCGATATTGCCCGGTCTGCGCATCAAGGGCCGCACCTTCCGCTTGGAGCGCGTGGCATGAAGGGATCCGCCTCCGACCTGTTCCTTGGCCTGACGCCCGACGCCGTTCTGGCGGCGATCGAAGCGTCCGGGCTGCGCTGCACGTCGGTCTGCTGGCCGCTGAACTCCTACGAAAATCGCGTGATGGAAGTCGAGCTGGCCGATGCCGAGCGCACCAGGCTCGTCGGCAAGTTCTACCGGCCGGAGCGCTGGACCCAGGCGCAGATCCTGGAGGAGCACGCCTTCCTGGCGGAGCTGGCCGCGGACGAGGTCCCAGTGGTCGCGGCGCTGCCGTTTCCGGGCGGCGGCACGCTGCGCCAGGTCGCCGTGCCGGGCGGTGCAGATGTCGTGTGGTTTTGCCTGTTTCCACGTTTCGGCGGCCGCGCGCCGGAGGAAGTGAGCGATGCC
>CAIXAA010000157.1 GCA_903917305.1 uncultured Myxococcales bacterium
ATGAACTTCATGCCGAAATAGGCGCCGCCGACCAGGAGGACGGTGATCCAGGTGTTGGTGTCCCACGCGATGCGCCTGGCGCTGCCGTCCTCGTTCTGCGGCTCCGGCTCGGCGATCGCCGGCAAGCCCTTGTCTTCCGGGCGGTTGGCCTGAAACAGCCAGACCACGACCCACACGATGGCCAGCACGATCGAGCCGGCGACAAAGGCGTAGCGAAAGCCGAAGTGCTGCAGGACCCAGGCGGTGGCGGCGGGCGCGGCGACGTTGCCGACTTGGAAGCACGTGGACCAGACGCCCATGACGGTGCCGCGCTCGCTGCGGCTGAACCAGGCGGCCATGGTGCCGACGGTGTTGCTCCAGCCGACGGCTTGGGCGAAGCCGTTGACGATCGACAGGCCGATGAACGCGCCGAGGGTCGAGCTGACGGCGAAGCCGAGGCCGGAGGCGATGGAAATGCCCATGCCCCACAAGAGCATGCGGCGCGGACCGAAGCGCGGGCCGATGGCGCCGCTGAGGAACTGGCCGAGCGTGTAGGCGATGAGGTAGGCGGCGCCGATCCAGGCGAGGCGCTCGGTGTCGAGGTGCAGATCGAGGCCGATGCGGCTCTTGGCGATCGAGAACGGCTTGCGGCAGAAGTAGAAGCCGGCGTAGCAGAGCCAGGTCGAGGCGAAGACGCGCCAGCGCCAGATGCGCACGGCCCGCGGCATCGCGGTGTCGGGCAGGGCGGCGGCGGACACGGTCACGGGGCACCTCGCGGCAGGGCAAGGAATCTCGCACGCTGCGCGGAAAACGACAACGTCGGCGGCTGCAGGCAAAAACGCAAACGGCATCCCGCAGGATGCCGTTCCGAGTCCAGGTTGCCGTGTGCGACCAGCGTGGTGGAGATGATGGGGATCGAACCCATGACCCCCTGAATGCCATTCAGGTACTCTCCCAACTGAGCTACATCCCCGTGGGGTCGCAGAACCGGCACCGGAAGGCGCGCCTCCGGTTGGACGGCGCTCTTGTAACATCGGCTGCCGCCCAACGCAAGAGGCTGGTCAGGCCAGTTGAAAAGCGATTGACGCCGCAACGGCCTGCGCCTACCCTCCTGCGCCCCTTGTGACGGGACAGGAACCCAGGATGAACACAGCAAACAAGCCGATCTCGCTGGAACGCCGCGGTGCTCAGCGCGTTGCCGTCGACTTCTTCGTGGAGGAGCGCGACGGCGATCGCCTGTTCGTGCATCCCGCCAGCAACCTCTCCGCGTCGGGCATCTTCATCGA
This sequence comes from uncultured Myxococcales bacterium, assembly GCA_903917305.1. Taxonomy (GTDB): domain Bacteria; phylum Myxococcota_A; class UBA9042; order UBA9042; family UBA9042; genus CAIXAA01. The sequence continues at coordinate 1,266 of CAIXAA010000157.1, forward strand.
GAGCCACGCGTATTCGTTGCGCAATGCCGTGGAGCGCCGCTACATCGATCTCGAGTTCCTGCTCCCCGAGAGTGATCGCGCGATCTGCGTGCGCGGCGAAGTGATCGGGGCCCGGGCCGTGCGCGGCTTCAGCCACGGCCTCGCAGTGCGCTTTCTCGACCTGAGCGCCGAAGACGGAGAGCGCCTGAGCGTCTTTGTCGAACAGCGCCTCGCCGCCGGTGCGAGCGAAGGCCCCCTGCACGAGGCCGCTCCGACCTGCTAGGCTCACGGCCCGGCGACGGTTTCCCTTCGACTTCTGCCCGTCATCCCAGGAGACCCCATGGTCAGGCCGGTCCTCGGCATCATCGGCGGTAGCGGCCTCTATCAGCTGCAAGGGCTGGAGCGTGTTCAGGAACACACGATCGACACGCCCTTCGGTGCGCCTTCCGACGCACTGATCGAAGGGTGGCTCGGCGAGACGCAGCTGTTCTTCCTGCCGCGCCACGGCCGCGGCCACCGCTTCTCGCCCTCCGAGATCAACTACCGCGCCAACCTGTGGGCGCTCAAGATGGTCGGCGTCACGGACGTCATCTCCGTCAGCGCCGTCGGCTCGATGCGCGAAGACATCCCGCCCGGCGACATCGTCCTGGTCGATCAGTTCATCGATCGCACCGTTTCGCGGCCGCGCACCTTCTTCGAGGGCGGCATCGTCGCGCACGTCGGCTTCGCCGAGCCGATCAGCCGCCGCGTGCAGAGCGCCCTGCAGCGCGCCTGCGAGCGCCTGGACATCCGCCACCACATGAACGGCGCCTACGTCTGCATTGAAGGCCCGCAGTTCTCCACCAAAGCGGAATCCTTGCTTTATCGCACGTGGCCGGGCGTCTCGGTCATCGGCATGACCAACCTGCCGGAAGCGCGTCTGGCGCGCGAAGCCGAGCTGCCGTACGCCACCGTCGCGCTCGCGACCGACTACGATTGCTGGAACGAGGACCACGACGCCGTCACGGTCGAGCAGGTCGTCGCGACGCTGCAAGCCAATGTCGAGAAAGCCAAGGCGATTATCACAGCGGTCGCCGCGGATCCGCCGTCTGGTGCGTGCCCGTCCCAGGACGCGCTGCGCTTTGCCGTCATGACGGCCCCGAGCGCGATGCCGCCCGCAACCCGCGAACGTCTGGGCCTTTTGCTCGATCGTCACTTCCCCAAGGAGTCCCGCCCATGAGTCTGCTCGTCGTCGGTTCGGTCGCCTATGACTCCGTCGAAACTGCGGCCGGCAAGGTCGATCGCGCGCTCGGCGGTTCCGCGACCTTTTTCTCCATGGCTTCCGCGCTCTTTGCGCCGTCGCACGTCGTGGCCGTCGTCGGCGAGGACTTCCGTCCCGGCGATCTCGAGCGCATGCGGCACCGCGGCATCGACATCAGCGGCATCCAGAGCGTGCCCGGCGAGACGTTCCGCTGGGGGGGCCGCTACTCCGCCCACTTCACGTCGCGCGAGACGCTCTTTACCGAATTGAACGTTTTTTCAGACTTTGCCCCACAGATCCCCGCGAGCCACGCCGCGGCCGATCTCGTGTTCCTCGCCAACATCCACCCGGCGTTGCAGCTCGACGTGCTGCGCCAGATGCGCCGGCCGCGCTTTGTCGCGATGGACACGATGGGCTTCTGGATCGCCGGGGAGCGCGAGAAGCTGCTCGAAGTCCTGCTGCAGGTCGACGCGCTCTTCCTCAACGATGAAGAGGCCTACCAGCTCTCCGGCACCGGCAACCTGCTGCAGGCGGCGCGGCGCATTCGCGAGATGGGGCCGCAGACGCTGGTCATCAAGCGCGGCGAGTTCGGCTCGGTGCTCTTCCACGACGGCAAGGCGCTGACGGTGCCGGCCGTGATGTTGGAGCGCGTCGTCGATCCCACCGGCGCTGGCGATACGTTCGCAGGCGGATTCATGGGGTATCTCGCATGCCAGCCGCAGGTCGACGCCGCAGCCCTGCAGGGCGCGATGGTCACCGGCACGCTGCTCGCGTCCTTCTGCTGCGAGGACTTCAGCGTCGACGCCTTGGAGCGCGCGGACATGGAAGCCTTCCTCACGCGGCATGACCACTTTCGCGCCGCGGCGGGCTGCCTGGATCTCGACCTCCCCGCGCTGCATGCCGCGGTCGAGCGCACCGGGTTGCGCAAAACGCAGCACCATGCGAGCGTTCCGGCCTCCGGCGGCAATCCGGCGGCGTAGTTCCGGCGAGCAGTTGTTCCCAACAGGCTCATGAGTCACCCAAGGTAGACGGAGGCGTGCGGATGATTTCGTTGAAGAAGTACGGCACGGTAGCGGCGGTGGTCCTGGGCCTTTGCGCCTGCAGCAGCTCGGCAACGACCAAGGCCACGGTGGATGCCGGCGGCACGGCGGACACGGGCGCGGCTTGCAAGGCCGGCGATCCGGTGCCTGCCACCATCGACCCGACCGGCAATGTCTACCGCATCACCGATCTCGTGATGGAGAACCCGTCGGACAGCGCCAAGTTCATCCCGAGCGCGCTCAACGGCTTGTGGTCCGCGGACTTGAACAAGGATCCGCCGCTGCTGAACATCTTCTTCAAGCTCAAGCTGTGGGATCCGACCAACCACAAGATCACCCTGGCGGTCGGCACCGGCAAGAAGGACGACGTCGGCTACTACTGGGATGGGGCGCCGTCGGACATCGCGCTGACGATCGACAACCCGCACGCGGCGACGCCGGGCACGTTCGGCGTCGGCCTGCTGCCGATTCAGCCGGGCACGGTGAATACCCCGATCAAGATTCGCGACCTGGCGATCCAGGCGGACGTGACCTGCGATGCGAATGGCATCAACAACGGCTACTTGCAGGGCTCGATCACCCGCGAGGACGCGATGCCGATCCTGGTGGAGATGACGATGGCCGGCAAGCCGGTGTCGATCGGCCTGGTCAACTTCCTGGAAACCGCCGAGATCTTCCCGGACAAGTCGCGCAACATGGTCGGCTGCGATCCCACCAAGCCGGAGACCTGCATCGCCGAGCCTTGCCACTCGCAGACGGTCCTGGCTGGCAAGCCGGAGCGCGACGGCTGGTGCATCCCCAAGGAGATGTTCGACGACAACGGCAACACGGACCTCAAGGTCACCAGCACGTTCTGGGTCAAGGACTGCGCCAAGACGCAGGGTTGCAAGCCGTCGAACCCGCCGGACCTGGCTGCGGGCGCTGCTGGCACGCCGGCCGAAGTCTGCGCGGTACACATCGTGGCCGGCGCCAAGACCGAGACCAAGTGCGTGGTCCCGGATTCCTGGCACTTCACGGGCAATTTCAGCGCCGCGAAGATCACGAACATCCGCGACGCGAAGTAGTTGACATGGCGCGCGCTCCCCAACCGCCGGCGTGGCTCAAGCTGCTGGCTGAACCTCAGGTGTCGCGGACGATGGGGCGCCTGGTGCGCCTGCGTCCGCCGCGCCGGGTGCTGCAGGCGGTCATCCGCGCCTTCGCCCAGACCTACGGCGTCGATCTGACCGAGTCTGAGCGGGACATCAGCGATTTCGCTACGTTCCAAGAGTTCTTCACCCGCCGCCTGCGCCCGGGGCTGCGGCCGGTGGAGGACGCGCAGGACGTGATGCCCGCGCCCTGCGACGGCGTCGTCTCGGCGTTCGGTCCCTTGGGGCGTGGCACGCTGATCCAGGCAAAAGGCGTGGAATACAGCCTGGATGCGCTGCTCGGCGGCAGCGAGGACGCGGATCCGTACCGCGGCGGCAGCTATGCGGTCATCTACCTGGCGCCGCACAACTACCACCGCGTGCACAGCCCGTGGCTGGGCGACATCGTGCGCTGGCGCTACGTGCCGGGCGCGCTGTTTCCGGTCAATCGCCTTGGTTTGCAGCACGTTCACGGCCTGTTTGCCCGCAACGAGCGCATCGTCGCGCATTGCCAGACCGAGTTCGGCCCCGCCGCGCTCGTCATGGTCGGCGCCACCTGCGTTGGCCATATGCGCACTTGTTTCACAAACTTGTGCGCCAATGAGGGCAAGCCGGGCAGTGGCCTGCAGCAGATCGATCACCCGATTGCGCAGCAGCGTGGCGATGAGTTCGGCGTCTTCGAAATGGGCTCGACCGTCGTGCTCGTGTTTGCGCGCGCGGACTTGCACGTGATCGGCCGCCTGCCGGTGACGGTGCGCATGGGGGCGCCGATGCTGGCGATTGGCCCTGCGGCGCCGCACTCCGAGGGTGAGGCGTGAGCGACGAGAAACCGTGGCGCCTGTCCAGGCTTGCGGTGCTCGATACCGAGACCACGGGCTTGAGTCCGGAGAGCGGCGACCGCGTCATCGAAGTCGCGGTCGTCCACTTCGAGAACGGCGAGGTCACGGACCGCTGGAACACGCTCATCGATCCCGGCGTGCCGCTTCACGCGGATGTCACCAGAATTACCGGCATTACCGACGCTGACGTGAAGGGCCAGCCGCGCTTCTCGGAGATCGCCGGGGAGCTGCTCGGCCGCCTGCACGGCCGCATCCTGGTGGCCTACAACGCCCCGTTCGATCGCAGCTTTCTCGTGCACGAGCTCGCGCGCACCGGCGTGACGCTGCCCGAAGGTGCGAAGTGGCTGGATCCGCTGGTGTTTGCCAAGCAGATGCAGCGCGGCCAGGGCGCCATGAAGCTGGGCATCGTGGCCAAGCGGCTCGGCGTGCCGCTGACCGAGGCACACCGCGCGTCGGGCGATGCGGAGTGCGCGGGCTGGGTGCTGCAGAAGCTCGCGGAAGGGACTGGACTGCCTGAGGATCTCGCCTCGGTCCTCGACCTGCAGGAGCGCTGGGAGGCCGAGCAGGACGCCGAGCGCGCCGGATGGAAGTCGCGCGCAGCCAGGGGGCGTACCGGCCAGGCACCGCTGGAGCAGAGCGGTCCGCGCAACGCCCTGGGGCCCGGCTATCCGCTGAGCGACGAGCTGGATCCCATTCGCTTCATGTACTTGCGAGCTGCGGGGCGCGTGTGAGCGCAAACGTGGCCACCGAAGTCGAGCTCAAGCTGCTGCTGCCCGACGAGGCGGCCTTCGCAGCCACGCGCGCGCGCCTGGACGCGTTGGCGACCGCGCACGTGGCCGAACAGACCAACTACTACCTCGACACTGTCAGCGGCAATTTGCGCGCGATGCAGGTGATGTTGCGCGTGCGGGTGGCCAACGGGCGCGCCGTCGCGACGTGCAAGGTGCGCGCGAAGCTGGAGGGCGGCGTCATGCGCGCCACCGAGTGGGAGCGCGAGGTGCCGCGGCCGTTCGCGGCGCGCTGGCTGGTCGCGCCGCAAAGTCGCTGCGATGCCGGAGAGTTGGGCGCAGCCGTCGTGCTCTGCGCACCGCGCGAGACCGGCGGGTTGCTCGAGGCGCCGCTGCCGCTGCACGCGCCGCTGCACGTCGTCGGGGCGCTCGCCAA
>CAIXAA010000158.1 GCA_903917305.1 uncultured Myxococcales bacterium
GCCGCAGCCGGGCGCGGATCGCGTGCCGGTGGCCACTGAGGTCCAACACCGGCTCGAGCGTGTGCTGCGGCTGGGCCAGGGCGCACGCGTGCTGCTCGCAGATGGCCAAGGACGCAGACTGCCTGCAGTTTGGCGCGGCGCGGAGTTCGAAGCCGCGGGCGACCTGCAGACCTCCGCGCCGAATGACACGCAAATCGTGCTGGGCGCCGGGCTGCTCAAGGGCGAGCGCTGGGATTGGCTCATCGAAAAGTGCACGGAACTCGGGGTGGATCGCCTGGTGCCGTTGCAGCTCGATCATTGCGTGGTGCGCATCGATGCCGAGAGGGGCCGCGACAAAGTCGAGCGCTGGCGCGCCATTGCCATCGAAGCGTTCGAGCAGTGCGGCCGGGCGGTCCTGCCGGAGATTCCCGCGCCGCTGTCACTGGCGGGTTGGTTGGGGCAAGAGCGCGACAGCCTGCTGTGCTTCTGCGACGAGCGCGGCAGTGCGGTCGCCTTGGGCGATCTGGTCCGCAGCCAGCGACCGCGGCGCCTCGCGATCCTGATCGGTCCGGAAGGGGGCTTGTCGACAGCGGAACGCGCGCAGCTGCAGGCGGCGCATGCGGTCGGCGTCACCCTCGGCCGCGACGTGTTGCGGGCCGAGACGGCGGCACTGGCGGCGCTCGTGATCGCGCGCACGGCCTCGGAGCCCCCTCCCGCAGGGTGATCCGGCCACGTTGTCAAATTTTTGACGTTTTCCGCCTCGGGGATCGGCCCAGGCCGGGCCAACGGCCTTGGGAGCCGTCCGCGGCGGCCCGACAGCGCTCCAAGGCCTTTGCCGCTGCGCTTTTCCTGGCAGATCGGCCGATTGGCCTCCGTTTGCGGCGCCCTGTGGACTGTTTCGCACAAATGACTGGTATTGCATCATAATCGTCGGCAATCGACCGATCGGGCCCTGCCGCGGCGCAAAACGGTTGCCCGGATCGCGGAGCCTAGGGTATCGTCGCTGCGGCCTTTCGGGCCAGATCGACCGTGTTTGGGCATTTCCCCTTTGAACCCAGGAAGATGCATGACCGTGACTGCCAACGACCTTCTCCAAAGCTGCAGCCAGAAGCTGCGTCGTGCCGCGACGTTGACCGCGTTGGTGGCCTGCGTGGGACTGATTCCAACAGCGGCCCTGGCGAGCAGCCACGAGGCTGCAGGCGAGAAGGACGAGGCCATCGACGACGGTCCGCAGATGGACGCCCGCGCCGCCGCGGAGCTCAAGCTGCCCTCCGGCGCACCCTGGACGCCCGACACCGAATCCGATGACGATGCGGCGAACGCGCAGGACAGCCTGCCGCACGCCAAGGCCGCCGCGCACGGCCACCGCGGCACGACGTTCGCCTCCTACGTCGCCAAGGCCGGCGAGACGCTGCGCGCCATCGCCTACCGCTACTGCACCTCGCCCGTCATCGTCGCCATGGCCAACCGCCTGGGCTTCGACCCGACCGCCGACGTCGCGCTGCGCGGCGGAACCACGCTCGCGGTCCCCGTGGCCAACCGCGCCCCGGTGGGCTTTCGCGAGGCGGAACAGCTGGTCAGCGCGCCCGGCGTCATCTCGAGCAAGACCGACAACAGCAACTGGGGCCGCCCGCCGATGGTTGCGCTGCTGCGGCACGCCTTCCACGAGGTCTACAAGCGTTGGCCGAACCGGCATCCGGCGCTCGTCGGGTCGCTGTCGCGGCCGGGCGGCGGTCGGCTCGGGCGGCACAAGTCGCACCGCTCCGGACAGGACGTCGACATCGGCTACTTCACGATGGACGCCAACCGCGACAAGTGGGGCAAGCCGGGTCTGGACGAAATCGACTACCAGCGCGTGTGGTTCCTGATCGACTCTCTCGAGCGCACCGGCCAGCTCGCGGCCATCTACATGGCGACGGACGTGCAGCGCAAGCTCTACGCGTACGCGCTGGGCCACGGCGAGCGCAAGGAAAGGCTGGCGATCTTGTTCCAATATCCCGGTGCCAAGGGCGAGAAGAGCACGCTCATCCGCTATGCGCCGGGGCACCGCGACCACTTCCACGTGCGCTTCGCGTGCCCGGAAGACTTCCCGAGCCTGGTGCGGGACCGCGACTCGTAACTGCCCCAACCGCAACGACGACGTTCAGGCCAGCGGGTGCGCTGCGATGTGCTGCCCGACAAAGGCCAGCGTTCGCGCGATGACCTCGCTGGCGCACGCGTCGCGCGGCAGCAGGTGGCCAGCGCCCGGCAGCGAGCGCAACTGCGCCCCCGGCCCCAGGATCTGACGGGCAATCGCCATCGCTGGCGCCATCGGCACGGTCAGGTCGGCACTGCCGTGCAGGACCAGCACGTCGCCTTCGCGCCTGCGCACCGTCGCCCGGACAACGCCCATCAGATCCAGCAGTTGGCGGGCAGCACGCAGGGGCAGCGCCTGGTAGCAGGGCGGCCGCGCGCCGCCGGGCAACTGCGGGTCATCCTTGCCGATCCACTTGGGCCAGCCGACGCGCGCGCAGATCTCGATGAAGGCGCGATCGAGCGGCCGCAGCGTCAAGGCCGGCGCGCACAGGACCAGCGCGCCGGTGCGCGGCGGCGGGCGTTGCTGGGCCAGCAGCAGGCTGAGCAGCGAACCCATCGACAGTCCGACGAAATGCACGCGATCGCAGTGCGCATCCAGCCAGTGCAGCGCCGCGGTCGCGCTGGCGAGCCAGTCGCGCCAGGTCGTCTCGTCCAGCGCGTAGATCGACGTGCCGTGGCCTGCCAGCAGCGGCATCGCCACGGTGTGGCCACGCGCCGCCAGCGCTTCGGCGATCGGGCGCACCTCCCACGGCGAGCCGGTGAAGCCGTGCAGGACCAACATGCCTTCGCGATCGCCCAGGTGCGCGAGCGGCTCGGCCCCGCGCGGGCACGACGCCGGCGCAATGAGGCACTGCGGCAGGCGCGAGCCATCCCTTGCGGGCTGCGGTCGAACGCGGTTCATCTGGCGCCTCGCGAACGGGCGTGCAGCCGCGGTCGCGACGTCAGTTCACCAGCAGTCAGCCAGAGTTTCAAGCCACCGTTGTCGACTTCCCGCACCTCGGCATCGCGCAGCGGCAGCTGATCGATCAGGTCGCGCTCCCACAGCAGCGCCGCGAACTTCCAGCCGTCGCACTGCCGCGCGAGCACGGCGCCCAGGCGCTGCACCAGGCGCCGCATCGCGTTGCGCCCTCCAAGCCGCTGACCATAAGGCGGATTTGTGACAACGAAGCCTTGTCCTTGCGCCGTGACGTCTTGCGCGGCGAGTTCCGCGCACTGCCAGGTCACGAGGTCCGCGACGCCGGCGCGCACGGCATTGCGCTGGGCGATCTCCAGCACGCCGGGATCCAGGTCACCGGCCAAGATGTTCGCGGCGACAGGCAGTTGCGGCGCGGCAGACAGCTTGGGCGCGGCTTGGATGCGCCACGTGTCGACGGCATAGCCGCGCGTGACCGGCAACGGGCGCCCCGCACGCAAGGCTGCCGAACGCGCCGCCTCGATGGCGATGGTGCCGCTGCCGCACATGGGATCCCACAGCGTTCCCTGACCTTGCCAACCAGCCGCGTGCAGCAGGGCAGCGGCCAGCGTCTCGCGCAGTGGCGCCGGACCTGCCTCCAGCCGGTAGCCGCGCTGGTGCAACGGCGCGCCGCCGGCGTCCAAGGACAGCGTGCACACGCGGGCTTCGAGGCGGGCGGCGATCGCCAGCTCGGTCCCTTCCCCGGACGCGGCACCGCGCGACGTGCGCTGCGCGCCGAAGCGAGCCGCTAGTCCGCGCAGCAGCTCAGCTTCCAACCAGCGGATCCGGTCCGGCGGCGCACCGTGCGCGGACAGGCGCAGCACGACGCGCGCCGGCGCCTCCGGCAGGACCGACCACGGCACCTGCGCCAGCAGGGCGGCGACCGCGGCCGGCGTGTCGACGCGCCCCTCCGCCACGCGCACCAGCAGGCGCGAGGCGCACTGCAGGCGCGGCAGCAGCGCGGGCAGCGCTTCGATCGGCACCGCGAATTCCGCGCCACCCTCGATCTCGCGGGACTCGCAGCCAAACGCGCGCAGTTCGGCCGCCACCGCAGCTTCCAAGCCCGGCGCAGCCACAGCAAAGCATGGCACGGTGCGGGTCACGAGACCCCACTGGTTGGCTTGCGTTTGACGCAGCAAATGCCCATCGGTACACTCTTTCGTTCGCTGCGGCTTGGGCGCCCTGGTGCGCCGACGCCGACTTGCCACTGCCGGGTTTCCGGTGCTGGCTACAGGCCGCGACCCTGCCCGTCCTGCTTCGCGCGTTGCCCAACGAGGATCCCATGTTCGCACGTTCGAGATTTGCCGTCACCGCCCGCCTGGCGCTTGCGTTCCTGGCTTGTGGCGCGGTGGCCTGCTCTTCGACCACGCCGACGCCGAGCGGTCAGCCGGTGTGCCTGGCCGGCTCGCTGAACCCGCTGTGCCCGAACCAGGACACCGGCACGGTCGATCCGGGTGGCGAC
>CAIXAA010000159.1 GCA_903917305.1 uncultured Myxococcales bacterium
CATTGCCGGTGTTGCCGCTCAGCACGGCCTTGCCCGCCGACACGGTCGTCACCGGTGTGTCGCGCTCGGCCGACGCGCTGTGGCTCTGGCTCGAAGGCGGCATGTCCGAGTAGCGCGTTTGCCTTGATCGCACCTTGCGGCTACAACAGCCGGGCCATTGCGCCGCAACCGGTCACGAGGAGTTCGTTGATGTCCCTGCTCCGCCCCACTTTCCTGGCTCTTGCCGCAGCGTTGCTGGCGGCGGCCGCTGTCCCGCATCCGGCGCAAGCGGCCCCCGTCGCGCCCAAAGCCGCGGAGAAACACACGGTCCTGCAGTTCGAGAGCACGCTCAAGGACGATGACAACAAGCCCGTGGCCGGCATCTTCCAGATGACGTTCGAGCTGCGCAAGCCCAAGGCCAAGAAGGGCTTTTGGAACGAGAAGCACTGGGTCGCCATCGACAACGGCCGCTACGCGCTCCAGCTCGGCAAGGACACGCCGCTGCCCAAGGACCTCGACCCCAAGAGCGCGGTCATGGTCGTGAGCATCCCCGGCGTCGGCGAGGTGCTGACCGAGCCGCTGGCGGGCGAGGCGGCGCTGACGCAGGTCGATGAGAAGCCGAGCGCCAGCGGCAAGCGCATCGTGCAGTACGCGGAAAAGTCTGGTTTTGCCTACGAGGCGGAGCGCGCGACGGTTGCGGATCGCATCGGCAACTTCACGGCCAAGCTGCTGCAGGACACGCTGGACGCGCTCGACAAGCGCAAGCTCAAGGTCAAGGTCGGCAAGAACCACGTGAACCTGACGAGCATCGGCGGCGCCGGCGGCACGCCGTACGAGACGCTGTGCCCGCCGGGCATGGTCGTCATCGGCATCCGCGGCGGTTCCGGCATCTATATCGACAACTTCCAGCTCGTCTGCGCACCGCTCGAGTAGGCAAGGACCCGATGACGCCGCACGCACCGGGACCCGCGCTGACGGTCGACGCCCTGGTGGAGCGCCGCCTGCCCGATGGACGTCCCGCCATCCTCTTGATCGAACGCCGTTTTCCGCCGCACGGCTGGGCGCTGCCGGGCGGCTTCGTCGAGGCCGGCGAGTCTTGCGAAGTCGCGGTGCTGCGCGAGCTGGAGGAAGAGACCGGCCTGCGCGGCGCGATCGCCTACCAGCAGCACACCTACTCGGATCCGCAGCGCGATCCACGCCGGCCGACGGCGTCTGTGGTGTATGTCGTGACGGCGCAAGGGGATCCCCAGGCTGGCGACGACGCGGCGCTGGCGCGCTTCTGGCCCCTCGACGGCTTGCCGCCGCTGTGCTTCGATCACGCCGTGATCCTGGATGACCACCGCAGCGGCCGCTACGTGCCGGCCTGCGCCAGAACCCCCTGATGCAGCGAGTGGAGCGCGATGCGGGACAGCGGCACCCCACGCTGGCGGACGATCCGGTTGGCTTTGTGCGCCCTTGCGGCGCTCCTGGCGGCGTGCAGCAGCTCGACCGACGTCGGCGGCACCTGGCAAGGCGTCGCCCCGGCGCGCGGCAGCGGCAATGACCTCATCTTCGGCGCGAATGATCAGCAGGTGGGCGTGCGCCTCGTCCTCGGCGAGTACGGCCCGGACCTGGCCGGCGTGCTGCGTTTCTACACCTCGTCCGCCTTCGATCGCGCCCGCTCCGCGGACAGCCCGGATTTCGAGTGTGCCTGCGAGTACTTGCACGGCGGCCGCATCGACGCGGTGAGCGGCAGGATCTCGTTCACGTTGCTCGGCTGCACCCCCGGCAGCGCCAACCAGCGCGCCCAGCGCATGCGCGGCTCCTTCTCGCTGGGCGCCAAAGGCCGCTTGATCGGCACGTTGCGCGTCGACGACACGACCTCCCCCAACAACGGTCAGACCGTCGACTTGCAGTTCGATCGCCTGACGCCATCGAGCGAAGTCGACCCCGCCGACCTGGTCTGCCGCCAGCCGACCGACGCGGCGACCGGCAACGTGTTCAGCGGCCTCTAGGAATGTGCCCCATGCCCTTGCGCCCCGCCCCGCCCGTCGCCCGCTGGCTCGCCTTGTGCGGCCTGTGTGCGCTGCTCGGCGCGCCACAGCGGGCGCTGGCGCAGACCCCGCCGGAGCGCGACACGCCGCTGGCGGCGCCCCTGACCGCCGGCGACGTGCCGGACGCGCAAAAGCGCAGCCGCACGGTGGCCTTGCTGCCGCTCAAGAATGATCTCGTGGCCTTCGCGGATCTGTTCGCGCCGGACGCGCCGCCGGGCGGCCCGCAGCTGCCGGACGTGGAAGCCGCGCTGCAGCGGGCGCTGGAGAGCCAGCCGTACGTGGCGGTCAAGCCGGTGGCGCGGGTGCGCGCGGAGCTGGCGGACGATCCGGCGGCCCAGCCGCTGGCGCGCGCGGCGCAGCAGCGCTACCGCCTCGGGCTGGATCTGTACCTGGGCCTCGCGACGGCGCGCGCGGCGACGAACCTGCAGGAGGCGACGGAGCTCTACCGCGGCATCTACCAGGACATCGTCGACGCCAAGCCGCTCGCCGACGCGGCCTTCATGCTCGGCGTGAGCCTGGTCGACATGGGGCGCGCGGCGGAGGGTCACATCGTCTTGAAGGACGCGTTCCAGGTGCAGCCGGATCGCCGCTTTCGCCCGAACTTCTTTCCGCCGCAGGTGAATACCGCGCTGGCCAATGCGCTGGTCGATCACCGCTCCACGGGTGATCCGCAGCATCCGTACGGCGACAACCGGCGCATGCTGGCGCTGGCGAACCGCCTGGGCTCCTCGGCGCTGGTGCTTGCGTCGCTGCGCCAGGGCCGCGAGGAACCGGAGCTGTTCGTCGCCATCTTCGGCACCCAACGCCGCGTCATCGAAGCCGAACTGCGCGTGCCGGTGCGCGAGGCCGAAGGGCGCCTCGATGCGTTCTTCTCGCGCTGGCTGTCCTGCACGCCGGTCACGGAGACGCGCGAGAGTGCGCCGGCGGGCCGCGAAGTGCGCCTCGACACCTCCGGTTCCTACGCGCTCTACCTGCGCCAGCCGACGCGCCGCGACTTCCACAGCCTGGGCTTTGGCGCCGGCACGTCGGTCGACTTGGGGCCCGGTCTCGAGTGGTTCGCGCGCCTCAACATGTACACCAGCCTGTCCGACCCGTACCAGGACCTGCTGCACGCCTTCAACTCGGTGCGGCTGATGTCGGGCGTCGGCTTCTGGCTGCGGCGCGGACCGGTGCGGATGTTCGCGCGGCCGGCCATCGATCTGCACCTGCTGGGCGACTTCGTCGCGACCACCGACGCGAACTGCAAGCTGTTCGGCACCGACCACAAGCTGTGCGACCAGTCGAGCCTCGCGGATCTGCAGCAGCGCGTGCTGGTGGGCGTCAACCTCGCCATCGGCACGCACATCCA
>CAIXAA010000160.1 GCA_903917305.1 uncultured Myxococcales bacterium
AGCGTGAAGCGCCCCATCTCGTACTCGCAGCCGTCATCCTCCAGCGTGATGGGCTTGAGCCGCACGACCAGCTGGCCGTGCTCGACATCGAACGTCTCGACCGGCGCCGGGAACATCTTGGTGATGTCACGGAATTCCGCCGAAGCCCTGATCTCGCGCTCCTTCTTGGTGCTGAGCGACGTCGTGCCGATCAGCTCGCGCAGCTCCGCGTTCTTGCGCGTCAGGCTCGCGACCATCGCGAAAAGCCTTTCGAGTTCATGCTCGTTGTCGCGGATGTTGACCCGCCAGCCTGCCACCTGCGCATCGGTGCCCTGCACGTTCCAAGCAACGAAGCGGGCGGCCTCGTCCTTCCAGTCGTAGGCCGTGACGTGCGCGGCCGCCTTCTGGCAGGCGATGGCGAGCACCGCTTCGAGGATTAGGCCGGGCTGAATGTCGCCCGGGTTCTCGAAGATGCGCTCCAGGTCGAAGGCCAGCGTGACGCGGCGGCCCTTCACGCTGGCGACCGTGTAGGTGTTGTCTCCGTGCAGCAGCACGATGGGCTCGCCCGTGGGCGGCGTGCAGTGCGTGACGTCGACCTTGCAGACGTCATCCTTGTACGGCAGGTCAAAGGGGGCCGGCGTACCGGTGGTCGGCCCGAAGACTTCAATTTCCTTCTTGAAAGGCGCGAACTCCGCGTAGCGCGAAGACCAACGCTGGTACGTGATGGGCAGCCCGACTCGCTGTTCGAGATCCGCGAGGTACGGCTGCATGTTTGCGTGACAAGGGTGCATGGCGGGCTCCTGGCCGCCGCCGGCCGCCCCCGGCGAACCGGAGGACGGCGCGACGGCAGGCGGTTGGGGATGGGATCAGCGCGCGCCGCCCTCGACTTTGGGCACGAGCGTGATGACGTCGCCTTCGGCCAGGGCGGTGGAGTTGCTGGCGCCCAGGCCATTGACCGACAGGGCATAGCCGGAGCTGGAGAGGTCTTCGTGCTCCAGCAATTCGCCGATGGTCGTACCAGCAGCGGCCTCGACGTGGCGGGCGGAATGACCGAGGCGCAGGACTTTGATGTTCATGGGGAAAGACTCCTTGGAAGTGGCGGAGAGGCACCGCGTGACGGCGAGATTCACCGGCACATCGTTCTTATGCCAATAAAACCATACTGTTTTGCAGATTGGCCCGGGAAGGCGCTTTCCTGGGCGACCGGACAGCTGTTGGGCAGACTCTCGGGCGTCTCGAAGACCTGTTGGGCGGCACGGATGCGCCCGATCCCGCGAAAAGTGCCCAAGACTGCCTGGACATGCGCTGAAGGGCCTCTCAACCTTGGGTCCGGCGTGGTCCTGGAGCTGCCGGACAGGCCGGTGGCAGTGGTTGGAGAGGGTCAGGTGATCAGCATTGGAGTTGCGGTGTCCTTCTAGGCGCCGAAGGTTGAAGGTGCGTGTTTCAACCATCTAGTTCATGTCGCGCATCATGTCTGTTGACAATTAGCGTTGGTGCACCTACGCTGTCCTTGCGATCACGAAGCCGTGGCGCTGAAGGAGATGGTGATGACCAAGCATCGATTCCCGTACCATGGG
>CAIXAA010000161.1 GCA_903917305.1 uncultured Myxococcales bacterium
CATCTGGCACATTTACGGCGCGGTCTTCTCGCCGGAAGTGTTCCCGTTCGATCGCAGCATGTGGACCGGCGTGCTGACCGCGCACGAACTGCACGAGCGCCACGCCCTCGAATACGACCGCCTGTTCGCATCGGGCGGGCCCAAGCCGCATTGACCAACCTTCACAGCATTTGCACTGAAACGGATGCGGCCTTACGCTGAGCGCTTCCGCGTCTGGGGCAGGGACATGCACTGCGCGCCCTGCTGCTGAATCGATCGAGGCGTCCATGAAGTTTGCCGCGTGGTGTTCTGTCGCGCTTGCCGCCCTGTGGCTTGCAGGCTGCGGCACCACCGACACGCTGATGCAGGCGCCGCCTCCCCCGGACGCGGCGGCCGACGCCCGCGACATCGCAGCCACCGACACCGCCGACGCCGCGGATGTGGCCCCCGACGTGCCACCCGACGTCCAGCCTGACACCCCTGATGTTGTCGACATCGCTCCGGATTTGGGCCCGGACCTCGGACCGCCCGCCGCCAGCGCGCAGTTCTCCTCGACCGAGCTGACGTTCGGCCCGGCCATCTGCGGCGCGGCTGGGCCGGAATCCCACAAGATCACCGTCACCAACGCTGGCAGCGCCGACCTGTTCGTGGTCCTCGCGCTGGACGGTTCCTCCGCGTTTTCCGTGGTCGGCGAGACGTCGCGCGTGGTGCCGCCCGGCAAGTCCGCGGACATCGAAGTGCTCGCGCAGCCGCTGCCGGGCGACGCGACGGCCGGCGTGACCGACACCGCGACGCTGTCGATCAGCACCAACGATCCGTCGCTCCCCAAGCTGGACATTCCGCTGCAGCGCACCGCCACTGGCGCCACGCTCGTGCTGGATCCGCCGCTGGTGGATTTCGGGCTGGTGCCGCTCGGGCAGGAGAGCGCGATCCAGGTCAAGCTGACGAATACCGGCAACTTGCCGCTCAAGGTCGCGCTCGGTGCGCCGCCCGACGCGCAGTTCGCGTTGACGTGGCCGGATGCACCGAGCGATCTCTCGCTGCCGCCGGGCGGGGCGAGCAAGACGGTCACCGTGCACTTCAAGCCGACGCAACTGACGGCAAGCGGTGCGGTCGTGGCGCTTGCGACGACGGGATCGACGTGCGGCGCCAGCGCGTCCAGCCTGGACCTGGCCGGCCAAGGGCTGGCGGCACTGCCGGCGGTGAGCGGCGACGTCGACTTCGGCGCGGTCGCGTGCGGGGCGGCGGGGCTGCCGCAGACGGTCACGGTCAGCAATGCCGGCAACGAGGCCTTCACGTTCACAGCAGAGCTGGCCACCGGAGATTCATCACCATATACGCTAAGCTACACTTCAACTACGGTGCCGGGCGGCGACAAGGTCGAGCTGACCATCGCGCCCAAGGCGGTGCCGCAGGTCGCGCCGGTGCCGGGCAACTACCCCGACACGCTCGTGGTCACGACGAACCTTGCGGGCGACCCGCCGCACCTCATCGCGCTGAGCCAGGCGGCGGCCGGCGCGATCGTCCGCGCGGATGCGGCCAGCGTGACTTTCGGCGCCGTGCCGCTCGCAGCCAACAAGACCGTGCCGCTGCAGGTGCGCAACACCGGCAGCCTGCCCGCGCATGTGGCTTTCTCCGTGACAGGAAAAGACTTCTCGGTGGAGCCGGCCGGCGTGCAGACCCTTGCGCCGGGCGCGGTGCTGCAGGCGTCGGTCACGTTTGCGCCGCAGGACACCGCGGCGCAGGCGGGCACGCTGGCCATCGCGCTGGATCCGGGCGATGCGCTGTGTGCCGCGCCGCCCGCCGCCATCCCGCTGAGCGGCGTCGGCATGGCGGGCGGTCTGCAACTCGACAAGGCGCAGATCGACTTCGGCCTGACGGGCTGCGGCCAGACGCCGCTGCCGCAAACGCTCGCGCTGACGAACTCCGGCACGGCGCCGCTGCAATGGTTTGCCGATCTGGGCCGCTCCCCGAGCCAGTACACCGTGGCACCGGCGAGCAGCGGCTCGCTCGCGCCCGGCGAAGGCGTCCTGCTGACCATCAGCTCCGCCGCCATGCCCACCAGTTCGCCCGTGACGGAGAACCTCTACGGCGACGCGCTCCTGCTCAGCACGGACGTCCCCGGCGATCCGGTGCGCAGCGTGCCCATCCGCCAGACCGC
>CAIXAA010000162.1 GCA_903917305.1 uncultured Myxococcales bacterium
ACCAGGTCGGCGGTGGTCTCGGCCTTGAGGCGCTCCATGATGACGCGCCGATGGGCGTCCACGGTCTAGCTGCTGATTCCCAAGGTAAACGCCACTTCTTTTGCACTCTTGCCTTCGGCGAGCAGGCGCAGCACCGATTGCTGCCGGAAACTCAAGCCATGGCCTTGGTCCCCTGCGGTCGAAGGCGCTTCATGGCCCGTCTGGCGAAACCCGTCGGCAACGGTGAAGGCGACCTCGGGACAGACGTAGTGTTTGCCGGCATGGACGGTTCGAATGGCGCGCGGCAGCTCGTCAAACTCGGTATCCTTGGTGATGTAGCCCTGCACGCCAAGCTTGAACGCCTCGCGCACGAAGGCGGATTCGCCGTGCATGGACAACATGACGATGCGGCAGGGCGGGTGGATCTCGCGGATGCGCGGCACCGCCTCGAGACCTGTCATGCGCGGCATGGTGACGTCGAGCACCGCGACGTCGGGCTTGAGCGCCTCGACCATCTCGCAGGCGATCAGGCCATCGGCGGCTTCACCGACGACTTCCATGTCCGGCTCCGCCTGGAGAACCAGTCGCAGCCCGGTGCGCACCAACGTGTGATCATCGGCGAGCAGAACCCGGATCTTCATACGTCTTCCCCTCTGACGCGGCGGTCCGCGACCGCGTCCGAGAGTGCGATGTCGATCACCGAACCTCCACGCGTGCGGCGCCGCACGTAAAGGAGACCGCCGACGCCAACCAATCGCTCGCGCCACGCGAACAGGCCGTAGCCACGTCCATCTGCGGTCGGCGTGTCGACAGAGAACCCCCTGGGGAAGCCAACGCCGTCGTCGCCTACACGCAGCCAGACCTCCCCCTTTCGCCGCCAACACGTGACAGCGATGCTGCGGGCGTTGGCGTGCTTGATCACGTTGTGGATCAACTCCCGCACCGCACCGTACACGACCGTGGCGCGGATCTCGCTCAACTGCACCACGGTGCGCCAATGCAGGGACACTGCGAGTCCGTGCTGGCGTTGCACGCGCTCAAGCAAGCCGTCGATCGCCTCGCGCAGACCAAACTCGTACAGCACCGCGGGGCTCAGGTCCATGGTCAAGCCGCGCGCCGCCTTCATGATGCCCACGACCGACTCGTCCAGTTGGCCCAGGCGTGCCTGAAAGCCGGTTCCGGCAGCTTTGCTGTGCAGCATGTCGCGCAGGTGCAGCCGCAGCAGCGTCAACTCCTGGCCCATGCCATCATGGATCTGCAGGGCGATGCGACGGCGCTCAGCCTCTTCGGCCGCGACGAGGGACTCGGTGGCGCGCGTCAGGCGCTCCTGGTACTCCATGAGGTGCGTCTCGATGCGCTTGCGCTGCTCCACTTCAGCCTGCAGCCGCTCGACCGCGCGGGCGAGGGAAGCCGTGCGCTCGCCCACCAGCCCCTCGAGCAGCTGCCTTCCCTCCTGCAACGTCTGCTCAGCCTGCTTGCGCATGTCGATGTCCTGGTGAATGCCGGCCGCGCGCAGCGGCCGACCGCTCGAGTCGCGTTGCAGCACCTGCCCGATGTCGAGCACCCACTTCCAGGCGCCCGTCTTGGTCTTGAGCCGATGCTCGGTGCAATAGACCAGCGTGAGCCCATCCAGGTGCGCCTGCAGCACGCGCATGACCTCAGGCGCGTCGTCCGGGTGCAACAGCCTTTCCCACACCGAGACGTGGGGCTCGATATCGGCGCGGTCGTAGCCGAGCATGTCGATCCAGCGCGCGTTGAAGGCCACGTTGCCCGTGTCGATCTCCCATTCCCAAGTGCCGAGCTGGGCGCCGTCGATCACCATGTGCAGCTCTTGTGTCTTGCGGCGCGCAGCCTCCTCGGCCTGCAAGCGGCCATAGATGACGCCGGCCAGGCTCGCTGCGACGTGGAGCACTTGGATGGCCATTTCTGAGAAAGCATGGGGCGATGTGTCCGCCAGGCCCAGCGTGCCCACCACCTTGTCGCCGGACCACACGGGCAGGTACAGCCGCGAGCGAATGACCCACGCGTTCGATGCGGACTGCGTCTGGTTGAGTGGGTCGTCGAAGGTGTCTGGAACATGAAGAATCTTGCCGGATCTTATGACTCGCATCGGGTGGCGGTCACTCGCGGTCCTCTCGGCCTCCTTCAACTCCTCGGGCGAGAAGCCGCGGGCGCGCACCACCCGCAACTGCCCGGTGGCTGGCTCGAAGAAGAAAAAGCCTGCGTGCGAAGGCGACACGACGTCCATCACCGCGTCGAACAGGCCGCCAGCAAGATCGTCGATGGACGTCGCGCCCGCCAGATAGCCGAGCACCTGCGTCAAGCGCGCTGACAAATCGTCGTAGTTCAATGACATGGCAAGTTCACGTGTCCGCCCGCTCTCCGCCGTCTTCAGGCGCCTCGTCCAGCAAGCGCAGGGCGGCCCGCGCGCAGGCGTCGTCTTGGCTGTAATGGGCGCCGCTCACGCCGATGGCGCCAGCGACGGTACCGGACAGACGCAGAGGGTGGCCACCGGTGAACATCGTGAAGTTCGGCAGGCTGTGGATGCCTTTCTCAAGAATCTCATCACCCTGACTAAAATTGATCCACGCCTGGCCGGTCGGGATGCCGAACCCCACGGCGGTCAAGGCCTTGTTGCGCGCGACCTCGACAGCCACCAGCGGGGATCCGTCCATGCGCGCGAAGGCCTTGAGGATGCCGCTCTCATCGACGATGGCAACGGAAATGCAGATGCCGATCTCGGCTGCATGCTCGATGGCGACTTCGATCATGCGTGAGGCGGTCTGCAACGGGATGCTGGGCTTGAGGAAGATGGGCATGTGCAAGGGTTCCTTTGAGTCGCTGCGTGCCAGCTGGCTACTCTGGCTTGGCCACACGCCCTGGCCATGCGCTGCACTGGCCCGGGCGATTGGCGCACCTTAGCAGGCCCCTGTGCGCAAGCCTATGCGCCGTTGGCTTGCTGCCTGCAGCCTGGGGCTACTCCCCAGCCGCGCAACCGCGTCCTTGACCCGGGACTCGACGGTTCGCGCACTCCTCGACTCCTGCAGAGCGCGGCGGATCTCATCCACAACCTCGCAACTTCGGCCAGACGCAGTCTTCTGGAGGGTGCGCGCAAGGTGCGGGGAACCGGTCGAACCAGCAGGGCCTCACGCGGGGGCCCGTTGCGTGGCCTCGCCGACCATCAAGCCCGCCCGATCCGCGCAGCGCCGCAGGTAGGCCGCCACCACGCGAAGGCCGGCCCGGCGGTGCGCCGAGTCCACCGGCGTCTCCGGCAAGTGGCTGATGGCAAAGGGTCCAATCGCGGCCAGGTTGCGCGGCATGTCCGTTTGCTGCGCGACGACCAGGCGCAGCGGTTCGCCCGCGCTTCTCAGGTCCAGCACGATGCCGTGGTGCGGTCCAGCGGTCACGCTCAGCAACGTCACGCCGTAGCGCGCCAGCACCGCCCGGTCGCGCAGCATCTCGGTGCTGAGCACGCGAAGAGGCTGCGCGATCGGAGAGTTCGGCTCGTCCCAGGTCGCGCGCTCGTACAGCGCCACGATGTCGGCTTTGCGCTGCGGCCCCAGGCTGTCGTACAGCCAGAATAGCAGATCCAGATCGAGCGCCGACGTCGAGTACCGCGGACCCTTTGCCTTCTCGATCGCCCTGCGCACCCGCTGCGTGGTGTCTGCGATCTGGCGCTGCTTGGCATCCCAGCCCAGGCCAGCCGTCTCGCGGAACGCGCCGCCGTTCACGGATTCATACGTCGGAGCCAGTAGTTCAATGCCAAAGCGCTCTGGCTCGCGCGCTAGCAGCGACATCGGCTCGACGTAGAACGGCGACACCGCAAAGCCATCCGAATAGGCCGCGGTGCGCTCGACGAAGGACTCGTAGGCGCAGATGTCCTCTTCGGTTTCGGTCGGCATGCCGGCGATGAACTGCACGTGGGTCCAGATGCCGGCCTCGTGCAACATGCGCAGCCGTTCCTCGGCCTTGCGCACCGTCATGCCCTTGCCGATGTACGACAGCATCCGGTCCGACGGCGCCTCGACGCCGACCGCGACGCGGATCAGCCCGCTGCGGCGCAACTTGTCCAGGAGCGGGGCGTCCAGCACGCGCAGGTTCAAACTGTCCGACCACAGGATGTCCAGCTTGGCATCAAGCAGGGCGTCGCAGAACGCGTCCGCGTACCGGTAGTAGCCGTTGATATTGGTGTTGAGGAAGTGGAAGAACCGCACATCGTACGTCTCGCGCAACCAGGCGATGGACCGCACGACCGCAGCGACGTCGCGCGCCTCGATGGACGACATGGAGTTGACGCAGAAGGCGCAGTGCGAGTTGCAGCCCTGCATGAACAGCATGGGCAGGATCAGCGTGGTCTTGTCGTGCCAGGGCGCCATCTGCGTGACCAGCGCGGGCGGAAACTGATAACGTTCCAGCAGTTCTAGGCCCGTCTGCCGCCGCTTTGCCAGGTTGGCCGCGTCGAACCAGGGCGTGACGTGCACGGTGGTGCGGCCGTTGCCCGCCGCCCGCACCGCCTCGTCGCGCGGCGTGACCGCGGGCAGCACAACCCCAGGCGCCGCAGACGAGCCCTCCGGCGGCACCTGGCGCAGGTTGCGGTTGCCAAGCAGCAGCGTGCCCCGACCGAACTGCAGCGTGCGCTGGTC
>CAIXAA010000163.1 GCA_903917305.1 uncultured Myxococcales bacterium
ACAGTTCCGCCGCGCGGCGTCCTGGTGCACAGCTTTGGCGAGGGGCTGCTCCAGCGCACGCGGGAGCTGGCGCCCGAGCTCCGGCTCGAGCTCGATTCGACCGAACGCGTGCCCATTCAGCACCTTGCCGCGCTAGGCGTGTGGAGCATCGGCCTGTGGTACGAGCAGGTGACGGTGGACTACGTGGCGGCATGCCATGCCGTGGGCATCCGCGTCATCGCGTGGACCGTCAATGACGTGGCCATCGCGCGGCAGCTTGTGAGCGAACTTCACGTGGACGGCATCGTCACCGACAACCCCGCCATGCTGATCAGGGCGCTGCACGGTGACCAGGAGACCATGGCCCCGTAGCCGCGCGGTTCGCCAGGGCGCCAGCCCGGGTTGCGGAGTGCGCCAGCCTTCGCGCTAAGGATCGTAGCGGTAGAAACCTTCCCCTGTCTTCTTGCCGAGTTTGCCCGCGGCGACCATGTCGCGCAGCAGTTGCGGCGGGGCGAAACGCCGCGGATCGATCTCGCGTGCCAGCGTTTCCGCAATCGCCAGGCGCACATCCAAGCCAATCAGATCCGTCAGCGCCAGCGGTCCCATCGGGTGCCGGTAGCCCAGGACCATCGCCTGATCGATCGCCTCGGCGTCGGCCACGCCTTCCTCCAGCATCCGGATCGCCTCCAACCCCAGCGCCAGCCCGAGCCGACTCGACGCAAAGCCCGCGACATCGCGCACCACGATGGGATCCTTGCCGATGTGCCGGGCGAACGCCAACGCCCGCTCCAGCGTCTCCGGCGAGGTCACGTCCGCGCGCACGACCTCCAGAAGCGGCTGGATGTGCACCGGATTGAAGAAGTGCAGGCCCACCAGCTGCCCTGGCCGCGGCAGCGCGGAGGCCAGCGTGCGCAGCGGAATCGAGCTCGTGTTCGTCGCAAAGATCGCTGTCTCTGGCGCCACCTCCGCGGCCAGTGCGAAGATGCGGCGCTTGAGTTCGGCATTCTCCGGCACCGCCTCGATCAGCAGATCCGCTTGCGCCGCGGCGGCTTGCAGGTCCGGCTCCCCATGCAGGCGCGTCAACGTCGCCGTGCGCTCCGCCGCCGTCAGCTTGCCGCGCGCCACGCCGGCCTCCAGGTTGGCGGCAATGCGATCAAGGCCTGTATTCACTGCAAGTTGCGTCGTGTCGCACAGCCACACGCGCAGCCCTGCGCGCGCCGCGACCTGGGCGATCCCGTGCCCCATCGTGCCGGCGCCGACGACGACAACCCGCTGAATGTCGAGCATGCTGTCCACTCCTAGCCGAGGATCTGCTTCAAGAGTTGCGTGTCGCCTTGGATCGCCGTGCGCTGCCAGTAGAAGCGCAAGCCGCGCTCGCCGCCCAACTCCTCGCCGCCGCCGGCTTTTCCCGGGCCGCCGTGCACGAGGCCGGGCAGGACCGCGCCTTGGCCGGTGCCCTGGTCGCTGACCTTGGCGCTGCCCCAGTAGATGCGGCCGTGCCACGGGGCCACGCCGAGCAGGACGTCGCGCGACCATCCCGCGTCGTCGCTGTACACGCTGCACACGAGACCGCCGCCGCCGCGTGCGACGATGCCGACCACCGCGCCGGCACTGCCGTCGCAGGTGAGCAGCGTGGCGACCGGGCCGAAAACCTCGTGATCATGAACGAACTCCGCGTCCTTGCCGGCCTTGCTGGCGTAGAGCTGCGGCGCGATGAAGCAGCCCTGCGCGGGCGGCTTCGGCCCGCGCCACACCAGCTCCGCCGTCTGTTGCAGCGCCGCGATGCCCGCCGCCACGTCGCGCTGCTGCGCGGGCGTCGCCAGAGGACCCATCGTGGTTTCGCTAGCTTCCGGATCGCCGGTCACCGTGTCGCCGAGCTTCTCGACCAGCGCCGCGCGCACCGCCGCTTCGCTCTGCTGCGGCACCACGATGCGCCGCACCGCCGTGCACTTCTGCCCGGCCTTCTGCGTCATCTCGCGCACAACATCCTGGATGAACATGGTAAATGTGTCCGAGTCCGGCGCCACGTCCGGGCCCAGCACGGCCGCGTTCAGGGAGTCCGCCTCGACGTTGACCGGCACGCCGTGCGCAAGCACCTGCGCGTGCGAGCGAATCGCCCGGCCGGTGTCGCCGGAACCGGTAAAGACGATGCAATCCTGCGCCTGCACGTGGTCCAGCAGATCGCCCGCCGGACCCGCCAGCAGCGACAACGCGCCGGACGGCAAAAGGTTCTGCTCAGCCCACAGCTCCACGATGCGCACCGCCAGCCAGGCCGTCGCCGTCGCCGGCTTGGCCAGCACCGGCACGCCGGCCAGCAGCGCACACGCCAGCTTCTCGCACAGGTTCCAGGCGGGAAAGTTGAAGGCATTGATGTGGATGGCCGCGCCCAGCCGCGGCGTCAGGATGTGCTGGCCCAGGAAGCGCGAGGAACGCGAGAAGCGGATCTGCTCCCCGTCGCACAGGAACGTGCGATCGCCCAGTTGCTTGCCGAGGTTGGCGTAGAAGGCCAGCGTGCCCGAGGCGCCGTCGATGTCGAACTTCGCGTCACCGCGGGTGTTTCCCGAGTTGATGCGCCCAATCTCGATCAGCGCGTCGCGCTGCGCGTGGATCGCGCCGGAGAGCTGGGACAGCAGCTCGCCGCGCTCGGCAAACGTCATGCGCCGCAGGTTCGCGCCGCCCACCTGCCGCGCGTGGCGCAGCGCCGCGCCCAAGTCCAGGCCGCGACTCGACGTTTGCGCGCAGGGCTGGCCGGTCGTCGCGTTCAGCAGCGGCGTCTGCGGTTCCGCGCCCGCCACCCAGGCATCCTGGAGGTAGCTCTTGAGCAAGTGCATGAAACTCTCCTAGATCCTGACGTATTCAAACTCGAAATCCAGACCGTTGATGCCACGCCGCGGCGGCGCGATCCAGTTGGCAATCTGCCCGACGCCGCGCACCGGCTGCATGATGCGCACGAGGTAGTCCTTGTCCTCCTGCGTCGGCAGCCACTCGGCGCGCTTCTGCTCGAACTCCGCATCGCTGATGGGATTTCCCTCCAGGTCAAAAGACTGGCCGGCGTACAGCCCCTGGCGCCGGTGGAAGCGCTCGTGCGGCAACTTGACTTCGAACGCCGCGCCCTCGGCCTGGACCGCATTGCTCCAACGTCGCACCGCGTTTGCACAATCGCCGATGTAGTCCTCGCGCAGCACCTCGTTCATCGCGCTGCGCAGGTCGATCTGCTCGGGCTGGAGCCGCCCGTCCTTCCACTGCAGGATCTCCTTGTGTTGTCCAAGGGCTGTGTGCTCGGTGAAGCGCTTCTCCTCGCCAAATCGCCCCTTGAGACCCGCGCCGAAGAAGTCCGCGGCATTGGTCGAGATCTCCGAGCCGAACAGGTCCAGGCAGTAGCTGAACCAGAAGTTGATGAACTTCTGCACGGTCGGCAGGTCGATGCCGCCCTGGGCACGCGCGTCACCGTTCGGGTCGAGCTTGGTCAACTGCGCGGATCGACGAAGGATGCGCTCCAACCCGGTGTCGCCGACGAACATGTGGTGCGCTTCTTCGGTCAGCATGAACTTGCAGGTGCGCGCCAGCGGGTCAAAGCCGGATTCGGCCAGCGACGCCAGCTGAAATTTCCCGTCGCGATCCGCGAACATCGTGAAGCAAAAGAAGCTCAGCCAGTCATTGCACGGCTGGTTGAACGCATCGAGGATGCGCGGCTTGTCGGCGTCGCCGGAGCGGCGCGCGAGCAATTCCTCCGCCTCATCGCGACCTTCCGCGCCGAAGTAGCTGTGCAGCAGGTAGACCATCGCCCACAGGTGACGGCCCTCCTCGACGTTCACCTGGCACAAGTTGCGAAGATCGTAGAGGCTCGGCGCCGTCTGGCCCAGAAGCCGCTGCTGCTCCACCGATGCCGGCTCGGTGTCCGCCTGCGTCACGATGATGCGGCGCAGCGCGTTGCGGTACTCGCCCGGCACCTCCTGCCACGCCGGCAACCCCGCGTGATCGCCGAAGTTCACCTTGCGCTCGCCCTCGCGCTCCGCCAGGAAGATGCCCCAGCGGTAGTCCGGCATCTTGACGTAATCGAAGTGCGCCCAGCCGTCCTTGTCCGCGCTGATCGCCGTGCGCAGGTAGATGTCCTTGTCTTGCAAGCCTTCTGGGCCCATCTCCTGCCACCAGGCCTGGTACGACGGCTGCCAATGCTCCAGCGCGCGCTGCAGGCGCCGGTCCTGGGCGAGGTCCACGTTGTTGGGAATCTTGCTCTGGTAGTCGATCGCCATGGTCACAGCCTCTCAGGTGCGAGTCCAATCAAAAACAGGCGGTTGCGGGTTGCCGTACATGGTGAGCGCGCCGCGCTCGCCCACCGCGTTCGGTCGCTGGAAGATCCAGTTCTGCCACGCCGTCAGCCGTCCGAAGAGCTTGGTGTCCGCTGACTCCGGCCCGGCCAGCCGCAGGTTCTGTTCCATGCCGGTCAGCGCATCTGGCGAGAACGACACGCGTTCCTCGATCGCCAGCCGCACTTCGTCGGCCCAGTCGATGTCGTCCGGCGCGCGCGTCACGAGACCAGCCTTTTCGGCTTGCTCGGCGTCCACCGGCCCATGCAGCTGCCAGGCGGCGTCGAGCAGCTTGGGCTCCCCCAGCAGGCGAACCGCCAGGCGATTCATGCCGTTCCACGTCGGCAGCGCGCCTTGGTTGACCGCGTGCAGCGCGATCGCGTTCGGCCTGTCCGGATCCGCCAGCATGTACGAGCGATCCGCCGCCCACGCCATCTCCAACAGGCTGCCGGCAAAGCAGGATCCCGGCTCGATGAGCGCGTAGAGCGAGCGCGCCATGTTGTCGAGGCGCCGCAGGGTCCGCGCCTGGAACAGCTGGATCTCACGGGCAAACCAATCGCCTTCGCCGCGCAGGCGCGTCAGCGCCGTGTCGTGCGCCAGCACCTGCGCGGCCGAGCCTTGGGTCCGCAACAGAATCAGCCCGACATTCGTGTGGTTGAAGCGCAATTCCAGCAGCGCGGCGTCCAGCGCGCGAAACGCCGCGAGCGACCAGGCGTGGCAACCCTGTTTGTAGAGTTCATTCGCCGTTTCAGGTGCCTGGCCCTCCGGTCCCTGCAGCGTCAACGTCGCCGTGCGCTCCGCGGTGCGCACCTCCAGCAGGAGGTGCGGCCACGCGAAGACCTCGGTCTCCGGCGAGGAAGTCCGCGTCAATTCGAGGGCTTTCAGCTCGATGCCCGGCTCGCTGCCGACACCGCCCGCCGCCTGCACCACGTTCGCCGCGCGCTCGGCGATGCCCGCTTCCCACTTGGACTTGGCGAAACCGCCATCCACGAGGCGCATCTTGAGGGCGTCGCGCAGGCGGAACCCCTCGGCTTTGGTGCAGAAGATGTCCGCGATGTCGCGGCGGACCTTGCGCTTGTCGACAAGGCGCGTCAGGCCGCCGGTGCCCGGCAGCACGCCGAGGAGCGGCACCTCGGGCAGCGAGACGGCGGAAAAACCATCATCGATCAGGTAGATCTCCGCGCACGCCTCGGCCAGCTCGTAGCCGCCGCCCGCCGCGGTGCCGTTGCACGCCGCGATGTAGCGCTGACCGCTGTTCGCCGTCGCATCCTCGATTTCGCAGCGGGTTTCGTTGGTGAACTTGCAGAAGTTGACCTTCCACGTGTGCGAGGAGGTCGCCAGCATGCGGATGTTCGCGCCCGCACAGAACATTTTGGGCACGCCGCCGGTGACGACGACGCAGCGCACCGCGGGATGTTCGAAGCGCAGTCGGCGGATGGCGTCGGCCAGCTCGATGTCGACGCCGAGATCGTAACTGTTGAGTTTCAACGGGTAGCCCGGACGCAGGCCGCCGTCGATGTCGACCGCGAGGGTCAAGGTCGCGACGCCGCCGTCCACGCGCAGCTGCCAGTGACGGTAGCGCGAAGGGTGCGTGTCGAAGGAAACGGCGAACGTCGAAACGCTGTCGTGAGCCATGGAGTCTCCAGAGCGGCGAGCGGAACAGTGCGGAATGGACCGCATCTTAGCAGAGGTCCGCGCATCTGTCTCTGGAAATGTGCATTGATCTGTTAGCGGAGGATTGGGTGCGTTGACTTTGGGGGCGGGGCGGCCGCTACGGCCGGCCCAACGCCTGCATCAGCTGCGCCCGCGCCGTCGCCAGCTTGAAGTCAGCCTGCACGCGCTGCGCCGCCGCCGTCGTCGCGGCGAGCTGCGCGTCGGCCAGCTCGATGATGCTGCCGGCACCCGCCTTGTAGCGGCCCTCCGCCAGATCCAGGCGAATCTTCGCATTCTCCAACGCCTCTTGCGCCGCGCCCAGGCCGGAGCGCGACGCCTTCACCGCCAGGCGCGCCTGTTCCACATCCATGCGGATCTGCACCTTGAGGCCGTCGATCTGGGCTTCGAGCCCGGCGCGATTCGCCCTGGCTTCACGCAGTTGCGCATCGGACAGCCCGCCCTGGAACACCGCCCAGGACAGGCCCAGCGTCGCCTGCCAGTTCCACGCCATGTTCGAGAGCTGCTGGCCAGCGTCGGTCACGCCGGTCGAGAGCAGCACGCTCGGCGCGTAGGTGCCGCGCAAGGCGCCGATCGTGCGATCCTGCGCCTCCAGCTGGTGCTGCAGCGCGGCGGTCTCCGGTCGCGAGCCCAGGGCCTGCGCCAGCAGCGCTTCGGTCTTCAAGTCCTCCTCCGGCACGGCGCCGAGGGTGTCCAGGCTCAGGTCGAAGTCCGTCTCGCCGCCTTGCGTGCCCATCGCGCCGAGCAGAAGGGCCTTGGCGGTCTCGTAGTTCGCCTCGGCCGCGATGCGCTGCACCTCGGCATTCGCCCGGTCGGAGCGCGCCTGGGCCAGGTCGATGGCCGGCCGCCGCCCGACCTCGACAAAAGCTTGAATCTGCTCGAGATGCCGTTGCTGGTTGTCGAGCGTGTCCTGCGCCACCTTCAGCAGGGCCTTCTGCGCCTGCGCCGCGAAGTACGCCGTTCGCACGCCCGCGGTCACGGCCACCAGCGTCGACCGCTCGGTATCGCCCAGCGCATTCGCGTTGGCTTTCGCCGCCTCCCAGCGCCCGGTCGTCTGGCCGAAGTCGTAGATCAGCTGGCTGGCCGACGCGCCCGCCGAGAAGTAGTTGACCGTGTCGAAGCTGGACGTCGCATTGGCGGCGCCCTTGGGGGACGAACCGGGGCTGGGCGCGAAGTTCGCCGTCGAGCGCTTGTAGCTCGCGTTGCCCGAGACCTGCGGCAGCAGCGGCGCGCGGCTCTGGTCGGCGCGCGCCTGCCCCGCCTGCGTCCCCGCGTGCGCCTGGTGCAGGTTGGGATGGTGCTGGCGCGCCGCAGCGAGGGCCGCGTCGAGCGTCAGGACCTGCGGCGTCTGCGCCAAAGCCGCGCTGGAACAGAGGAAAGCCAGGAACAGGGCAACCGCGCGCATCATTCGTACCTCAGCGCTTCAATCGGGTCGAGTTGCGAAGCCTTGCGCGCCGGGTACGCGCCGAAGACCACGCCCACCAGCGCCGAAAAGCCCACGGCGATGCCGATGATGTCGGGCTGCACCAGCGTCGGCCAGCCGAACTGCGCCGCCAGCCGCGACGCCGCCAGCAGGCCCAGCCCCACGCCGATGACGCCGCCCGCCACCGATAGCGTCAGCGCTTCCACGAGGAATTGCGCAAGAATGTCCTGCGGTCGCGCGCCAACCGCCATGCGCAGGCCGATCTCGCGCGTCCGCTCCGTCACGCTGACCAGCATGATGTTCATGATGCCGATGCCGCCGACCAGCAGGGACACGGCGGCGATGCTGGCCAGCAAAGTCGTCAATGTTTTCGTGCCTTCCTGCTGCGCGCTGGCCATCTCGGTCAGGTTGCGCACGGAGAAGTCGTCGTCGACGCCCAACGCGATGCGGTGGCGATCGCGCAAAAGGCCCGTGATCTGGCGCTGTGCGCGCGCCGTGTCATCCGCCGAGTTGGCGCCGACGAAGATGACACCCGCGAGGTACTGCGCCATGCCGCCTTGGATCTTGGCCATGTACGTCGTCTGGGGAATGAACACGGCGTCGTCGTAGTCCTGGCCGGTTGGCGATTGGCCCTTCTTGGCCAGCACGCTGACGACCACGAACGGCACGCCTTTGATGCGGACGGTCTGGCCGATCGGATCCGCGCTGGCGCCAAACAGCTTCTCGACGACGGTCTGGCCGAGCGACACGACCTTGGCGCCACCTTCGACGTCGGTGTCGGTGAACTGCACGCCGCGCGCGACCGACCAGGCGCGGATGGAGAAGTAGTCGGGCGAGGTGCCGGTGATGGACGTGGTCCAGTTCTGTTCGTCGCTGATGACTTGCGCGTTGGCGCGCAGCGCGGCGGCGGCGCGGCGCACGGCGGAGCATTCGGCGCGGATGGCGCGCAGGTCCGCCCAGGTCAAGGTCGGTTGGCTGCCGAAGCCGCCGTGCGCGCCGCCGGAGGTGGAGGTGCCGGGCAGGATGATGAGCAAGTTCGCGCCCATGGAGGCGAAGGACGCCTCGACGCGCGCCTTGGCGCCTTCGCCGATGGCGACCATGGCGATCACGGCGCCCACGCCGATCACGACGCCGAGCATCGTCAGCAAGGATCGCATCTTGTTGCGCAAAAGCGCGCGGACCGCGATGCGGAAGGTCTGCAGCAGGCTCATGGCGCCGCCTCCTTGGCCGGGAGGTGGGCCGGGCGCGGCTCCTGGCGCGCATCCGACTGCACCAGCCCGTCGCGCACCACGATGACGCGCGAGGCGAACTCCGCGACTTCCGGCTCGTGCGTGACGATCGCGACCGTGATGCCGTCGCGCACAAGCGCTTGAAACAACGCGATGATCTCGATCGTCGTCTTGGAGTCCAGGTTGCCCGTCGGCTCGTCGGCCAGGATGAGGCGCGGCTTGGTGACCAGCGCCCGGGCGATCGCCACGCGCTGCTGCTGGCCGCCCGAGAGCTGCGAGGGATGGTGGTCCATGCGGTCGCCGAGGCCGACGCGCTCCAGCGCCTCGCGGGCGCGCGCGGCCCGCTCCCGGGCGGGCACGTTGGCGTAGAGCAGCGGCAGCTCGACATTCTCCTGCGCGCTGGTGCGGGTCAGCAGGTTGAAGCTCTGGAAGACGAAGCCGATCAGGCGGTTGCGGACGGTGGCCAGCTCCGCCTTGTCCAGCGTCGACACGTCGTCGCCAGCCAGGAGGTAGCGGCCCGACGTCGGCCGGTCCAGGCAACCGAGGATGTTCATCAGCGTCGACTTGCCGGAGCCCGAAGAGCCCATGATGGCGACGAAACCGCCTTCCTCGATCGACAGCGACACGCCGCGCAGCGCCTGCACCTCCATGTCGCCCATGTGGTAGGTCTTGACGAGGTTTTGCACTTCCAGGAGGGGCGCAGCCATGACCACCTCTAGAATGGCCCGCGGCCACCGCGCGGGGGGCCTGCGCCCGGTGCGCCGCCCATCGCGCCGCTGGGATTGGGCGCCTTGGGCTCGGTCTCGCTCATGTCCGTGATGGCGACGTCGCCGACCTTGAGCGCGCCTTCGGTCACTTCCGTCGCGGTCCCGTCGGAGATGCCGATGCGGATCTGCACCGGCACCGGCTTGCCCGCTTGCAGCAACCACACCGTGCGCTTCTGCAGCGCCTCGCCGCCGGCCTTGCGGTTGCGCCAGCCGCCACCGCCGCCGCCATTGCCGCCACCGCCGCCACCGCCGCCGTGCTTGGGTTTGTCCGCCTTGTCCGCCACGTCCGTTGCGGTCGCCGTTCCCGGCAGCACCGTCGCCATGTCCGTCGGCGGCCGGAAGCGCAGCGCCGCATTCGACACCCGCAGCACGTCGTCGCGCTTGGCGTAGACGTACGTCACGTTCGCCGTCATGCCCGGCTTCAGCTTGAGCTTCGGGTTGCTCACATCCAGCACCGCGTCATACGTCACCACGTTCTGCACCGTCTGCGGCGCGTTGCGGATCTGCCGCACGGTGCCGTGGAACGTGTCGCCCGGCCACGCATCCACCGTGAACGTCGCCTCCATGCCCGGCGTGAGCTTGCCGATGTCCGCCTCCGCCACGCTGGTATCGACCTGCATCCGGCGCAGATCCTCCGCAATCAGGAATAGTTGCGGCGCCTGCAGCGACGCGGCCACGGTCTGTCCCACGTCCACGCTGCGCGAGATGACCGTGCCGTCGATCGGCGAGCTGATCGTCGTGTACTGCAGGTTCACTTCGGCCTGATGCAGCGTGGCTTCGGCCTGCGCGAGGCGCCCGCGCGCCGAATCGATCGCCGCGTCCGCCACCTTGGCATTGGCGCGCGCCGTGTCGTAGTCCGCCTGGGCAATGAAGTTCTTCTCGGCGAGCTGCTGGGCCCGGCGCGCCTGGACGTTGGCATCCGCGGCCTGCGCCTTGGCCTTGGTCAGATCGCCCTTGGCCGCCATCAGGTTGGCCTTGGCCTGCGCCACCGCGGCGTCGAACAGCTGCGGATCGATGCGCGCCAGGACCTCGCCCTTGTGCACCTCCGAGTTGAAGTCGACCTTGAGTTCTTGAATCCGCCCAGAGACCTGCGCGCCAATCTGCACCGTCACCAGCGCCGACACCGTCCCGGTCGCCGTCACCTTCGCTTCGATGCGCCCACGATCGGCGACCGTCGTCTCGAACTTGTACGGCGGCGGCTTGTGCGTCTGGCGGTAGCGCCACCACCCGAAACCCGCGCCGCACAGCAGCAGCAGCACCAGCAGCCACACCAGCTTGCGCAAGATCCGCCGTCCCTTGCCGTTGCCGCCCGCCATCTGCTGCCCTCTCGCGCGGCGCATGGCGCGCCGGTCATTCAGCCACTTATGCCGCCGAGCGGGCCGATGTCAGGCTCGGGGCGGCGGAGCATAGTCCTGCGGCGGCCTCTTGTCCTCCCGGCTGCGCTCGGGCATCCGGGCGAACCTGCGCTGCACGGGACTCCTGCGGCCGAGCCACGACTTCCGCGCGCCTGCCTGGAACCTCTGCTGCACGGACCGTAGCGTGAAATCAACCAATCGGCCTCGCGGCGTCAGCCCGGCGCGCGGAATACCGCGCAGTTGCCTGCTTTTGCCTGCGTCCGGCCGTCGTTCGTGGAGGCAGACATGTACGCACGGGTTTGCACTCGGTTGGGGCGGATTCTCGTCGTGGCGGGCGTGGGGCTGGCCGCCGCGTCAAGCGCCTTCGCGGCCACAGCCACGTTCTCGGCCGCTGCGGATGCGCGCGTCGATCAGGCCAATCCAACCAAGAATTACGGCGGTTCCTACCTGGCGACCCGCGGCGGCACGCTCAAGGAGCAGACCGTCCTGCGGTTTGCCGTGAGCGGGCTGACCGGTCCCGTCACGGCGGCCAAGCTGCGGCTGTGGGCGACGGTGGCGACGGCGGACGGCCCGGCGGTGTACGCGACGACGACGACGTGGGTCGAATCGACCGTGACCTGGAACAACAAGCCGGCGGCGGTCGGTGCGGCGAGCGATGACGTCCTGGCCGTCAAGGCGAACACCTGGATCGAGTGGAACGTCGCGCCGCTGGTGACCGGCAATGGCACGGTGGCCTTCCTGCTGGCGCAACCCAATGGCGTGCAAGCGATCTATGCGGCGCGCGAGGCGACGGCGGCGCAGCGGCCGCAGCTGGTCGTGACGTATTCCACGAATCCCTGCGCTGGCGTGGCCGACGGCACCGCATGCAGCGACGGCAACCCTTGCACGACCGGCGACGCGTGCCTCGCGGGCGTCTGCAGCCCGGGCGTCCCGACGAGCTGCGATGACCTTAACCCTTGCACGACCGACGCTTGTGGCGCGTCGGGCTGCACGCATGCCGCCAACACGGCCCTGTGCGACGACGGCAACGCCTGCACCACCGGCGATGTCTGCGGCAACGGCGTCTGCGCGGGCACGGCGCTGAACTGCGACGACGCCAACGTGTGCACCGTCGACACGTGCCAGGCTGGCACCTGCCTGCACGCCGCTGGCACCGGCAGTTGCGATGCCGACGGCAACGCCTGCACCATCGACACCTGCCAGAGCGGCACCTGCGCCGCCGGACCGCCGAAGAACTGCGACGACGGCAACGCTTGCACCATCGATACTTGCACGCCGGCGACCGGCAACTGCGCCTACGCGCCTGCGTCCGACCCCGCGTGCGGCGTGACGCCCGGCACCCTGATTGCGCGCGGCGCGAGCTGGAAGTACCTGGATGATGGCAGCAATCAGGGCACGGCGTGGGTCGGCACGCTGTTCGACGACAGCACCTGGAAGAACGGCCTGGCGGAGCTGGGCTACGGCGGCAACGACGAAGCGACCGTCGTGTCCTTCGGCCCCAATGCCAGCAAGAAGTACACGACCACGTGGTTCCGCCGGACCTTCGGCCTGCCCGGCTTGCCCGGCCTGCCGCTGATGCTGCACCTCCACGCCATCGACGGCGCCGTGGTGTACGTCAACGGCACGGAGGTCTACCGCCTGAACATGCCAAATGGAAACATTGGCTTCCAGACGGCGGCATCGAGCGCGGTGGCGGACGAGACCTACCACGACGCCGCGGTTCCCGTGTCCGTGCTGATTGCCGGCATGAACACCATCGCGGTCG
Source organism: uncultured Myxococcales bacterium (assembly GCA_903917305.1). Classification (GTDB taxonomy): domain Bacteria; phylum Myxococcota_A; class UBA9042; order UBA9042; family UBA9042; genus CAIXAA01. The sequence continues at coordinate 12,497 of CAIXAA010000163.1, forward strand.
AGGTGCACC
>CAIXAA010000164.1 GCA_903917305.1 uncultured Myxococcales bacterium
CCTTTTCGGTGCCCAGACGGTTGTCGCGGCAACACTGACCTTCGCGCCGGCCGCCGATGCGCGCACCGTCGAAGCCCAGCCCACCGTCAATTTCGGTACCAGCACGTTGGGCACGCGCGGCGGAACGGGCCAGCAGGTGCAGACGTTTTTTCGTTTCAACGTGGCAGGTGTCAGCGGGCCGGTGACCGCGGTCAAGCTGCGGCTCTATGTTCTCGACGGAACGAACGACGGCCCGACGCTCTACAACACGGATGACAACACATGGACCGAACTCGGGATCAACTGGAACAACCGGCCGCACTCGGTGGGCGCCGCCGCCTCCGACCTGGGCGCGCTCACGGTGGGCACGACGGTCGAGATGGACGCGAAGTTGCTGATCAACGGCAACGGATCCTACAGCATCAAGATCTGGCAGGCGTCGACCGACGCTGCGACGTTCGACTCGCGCGAAGGCAGCCATCCGCCTCAGCTTGTCGTGACGTACACCGCGGCGAGCGGCCCGTGCGCCGGCCAGGCCGACGGCACCGTGTGCAGCGACGACAACGCCTGCACCAGCGGCGACCACTGCGTCGGCGGCGCCTGCCAGCCGGGCGCAGCGGTCGTTTGCGACGACGGCAATGCTTGCACGACAGATACTTGCAACACCGTTTCCGGTTGCAGCCACGCCAATACCACGGCGGCTTGCGACCTCGACGGCAATGCTTGCACCGCGGACGCGTGCGGCGGCGGCGTGTGCGCGCCCGGCGCGGCCAAGGTGTGCAACGATGGCGACACCTGCACCATCGACAGCTGCACGCCCGCGACCGGCGTCTGCGTGTTCGCGCCGAGTGGGGATCCCGCGTGCGCTCCGCCAGTCACCGGCAACACCCTCATCGCAAAGGGTTCCACGTGGCGCTACCTGGACAACGGCAGCAACCAGGGCACGGCATGGCGCGCCGTCGCGTTTGCGGACAGCAGCTGGAAGCAAGGACCGGCGCAGCTGGGCTACGGCGACGGCGATGAGGCCACTGTGGTCTCGTATGGCCCGAACGCGTCGAGCAAGTACATCACGACCTACTTCCGCAAGACGTTTTCGCTCGCTGCGCTGCCGGGCCAGGCCGCCACGCTCTCGCTGCTGCGCGACGACGGCGCGGTGGTCTACTTGAACGGCGTCGAGGTCATGCGCTCCAACATGCCGACCGGCACCATCACGTTCAGCACGCTGGCATCGGGCGCGGCGGAGGGCGACTCATTCCTCACGGCGTCCGTGCCTGCCAGCGCGTTCGTCGTCGGCACGAACGTGGCCGCGGTGGAGATCCATCAGGTGAACGGGACGAGCTCCGACATCAGCTTCGACTTGGGGCTCACGGTCGGCTCGACCACCTCCAACGGCTGCGTTCCGACCGAAGCCGTGGAGACGAAGTGCAATGGGATCGACGACGACTGCGACGGCCTGACGGACTGGCTGTTGCCCATGGCCGGCAACCTTTGCACGACCACCGCCGTCGGCGCGTGCGGGCACGGGGTCGCGACTTGTCTCGACGGCGTGCGGACTTGCTTGACACCGCCGCCCGTCGCGGAGGCGCTCAACGGCGAAGACGACGACTGCAACGGCATCACGGACGACGTGCCGACGGGCTCGACCAGGCCCGTCGCTGCGCGCGTCACCGTGTCGCCGGCGATGTGGAGCGAGGGCAAGAGCATCGCCAACGGCGCCGCGGAGACGCTGAGCCACGTCGGCATCCCCTATGTTGCGCCAAATACTGCGAATTCGACAAGCGATTGGGCGACTGCGCTGGCGGGGCTGAGCGGCTATTCGCTGCTGGTGATCCCCGGCTACGTCGAGTCCGGCGCGGTGACGAGCGCGCAGCTGGCGGCGCTGCAGACGTGGGTGCAGAACGGCGGCGTGCTGGTGGTGGGCAAGCCGGCCGGCGCCGGACTGCTTGGATTGTGTGGCATTTCCGCGGCGACGACGCGCACGGACGCCAAGACGATCCGCATCGCGAACAGCGCGCCGGCGATGCTGTGGCTGGACAGCCTGGAGGAGCGCGACATCCTCCTCTCCAGCAACCCTGCGACAAACCCCATGTCCATCCAGACTTACTCGTTGGTGGGCGGCAGCGGCACGGTGGCCTTCGGCACGGCACGGGGCACCGCCGGCAACCTGGGCAGCGTCTTCCTGCGCCGCACGCTGGGCCAGGGCGCGGTCTACAGCCTGGGCTTCGACCCGCTGCGCTTCACGTCCGCCCGCTGCTATGTCAACTGCTTCGACCCGGGCCGCGACGTGTACGCCATGCTGCTCAAGGCCGCGATGCGCGAGGCGATGCGCGGCCACACGGCGGTGGCGCACACCACGCCCGGCTTCCAGGACGGCGCGATGCTGATGACCCACGACGTCGACGCGCTGGACGCGTACAGCGACGGCGCGTGGGGCGGCGCGGGCATCCTGCGCATGGCCGACGTGGAGCTTCAGCACGGGATCTTCGGCACCTACTTCTTCACGACGGACTACGTGGAGGGCTACTGGAACCCGTCGGTCGTGCCGACGATGCTGTCGCTGGGCATGCGCGCCGGTGGCAGCCACACGCTGCAACACTTGGACATGACGAATCTTCCTGTGGGCAGCTGCAACGTGACCCAGGCGACGTACAACCCGAGCAGTCCGACGCTGTGCGGCGAGATTGCGGTGAACCTGCAGATCCTGGACGCCTTGATGCCCAAGGACAATCCGGTGCGCTCCTTCCGCGCGCCGTTCCTGGCCATCAACGTGTCGCAGTACGACGTGCTCGCCACCCTGGGCATCAGCTACGACGCGAGCCTGGCGGTGGGCGATGTGCGCACGGCGTTCCCGGTGTCCTGCGCGCGGGAGCCGTCGGGGCAATACTTGTATCACGGCCAGCACTTGTACACGTTCCCGATGGTGCAGGAGGACGGCCTGGGCTTCATGAACGCCGATGGCACGGCCGGCCGCACGGAGCTGCAGCCGAAGAACGAGCCGGAGTTCCTCACCCGCTGGAAGTACGGCGTGCTGCAGAACCTGCGCAACAACGCGTGGAATGTCGCGCTCATCCATCCGAGCTATGGCATCGGCGTCGGGCCGGAGAACCTGGCGACCAAGATCGACGCGGCGAGCAAGCTGCTGGATTTCCTGGCGACGCAGCCAGTCTACCTGGGCGACATCGACCAGTTGGGCGATTTCTGGCGCGGCCGCGACGAGACCAGGCTCGTGGTGACCTGGAGCCCGCAGACCGGCTACACCGGCACGATCCAGGTCGGCTCCCACGATGCGCCGCACTTCACGCTGGAATTCGGCGACAAGATCGGCACGTTCTCCTGCCCGGGCTGCGGGCCGACGCAAGTGAACGGGCGCCGTGTGCAGTTCATGCAGGCGTTGCCGGCGGGCGGTCGCATCGGCTTCGTCGCGACGCCTTGACGGCAAGACGCGCGGCCCAGCGGCCCCGCCCGCAGCGCATTTCGTCTTCGCAACTTGAGACCCTGAGCGCCGCGGACTATCCTGGCGCGCGGCAAGGGGGACCTCGCCAG
>CAIXAA010000165.1 GCA_903917305.1 uncultured Myxococcales bacterium
CCGCGCGCCCGAGCGATCCGATCACGCAGGCCTTCGCCGACACGGGCCTGCGCGTCGCTTGCAGCGCCGAGATGCGGACTTGCCTGTATCGGGTGCGCGGTCGGCCGGACGTGGGGCGCTAGCGACCGCTGCGGCTACAGCCGCTCTTCGAGCGCGCTCTTGGGCCGCGGCGTGCCCTCGGGACGCGGCCCGACCGGGCGTGGCCCCACGGGCTTCTTCACCGCGACCGCCGGCTCCGCCATGGGCTTCAACTTGATGGTCTTGCGCGGCGCATCTTCCGGCCCGAGCGACACTTCCATGCCCAGGTGACCCGGCGCCGTCAGCGTCGCGTCGACATGTTGGCCCGTCACGACCTTCACGTGCACCGGCGCATTGCCGACGTGCTTGCCGCCGATCTCGACGCGCGCGCCGGCCGGCTCGGACAGCACTTCGATCTCGACCTCCGCGGGAGGCGCCGCCACGACGTCCGGCGCCGCAGCCGGCGCAGTGGCCGGCATGGCGTCCGGAGCCGGCGCCACGGGTGGGGCCACCGGCGCCGCCGGCTTGGGAGACGCCGGGTTGGCAGCCTCGGCGACCGCCGCCGGTGCCGCCGAACCTGCCACGGCAGTGGCCGGTGCCGGCTCTTCGTGGCGCGACAACGCCAGGCCAATGCCGACGCCGCCCAACACGACCAGCACGGCCAGCGCTCCGAGAACCATGCCCTTCTTGCTGCCAGCCGGCGCCAGCACCGGTGCCTGCGTCCCCGTCTCCTCGCCCGTCGTCAGGTTCTGCGAGAAAAAGCCGAAGGTCGGCTGGTCGCTCGGCGCCAGCGGCATCCCGGCCGGTTGCGGCGTCGTGCCGGTCTTCGGCGTCGTTCCGGTCTTGGGCGTGATCCCGGTGCGCGGCGTGCCCAAGCTGCGCGGCACACCGGTCGGCCTCGTCGCCGTCGGCACGTGCGGGGCGACATAGGCCGCCGTCCGCTCATCCCCCGAAAGCTCATAGCCCGCGGTGTGTTGCGCTACGCCAGCCGCCACCTTCGCTTGCGGCGCCCGCAGCGTCTCGGTCTTCTCGCTGCCGCGCGCCGCTTCCAGCGCCTGCCGCATCTCGATCGCCGTCGAGTAGCGGTCGTCCGGATCCTTGGCCATCGCCTTTTCGATCACGCGCACGAACGCATCGCTCACCGGCGTGCGCGCCACTTCGCGCAGGTCCGGCGCGGTCTCCGCGCAATGCGCCAGCAGCACGGACAGCGGGTTCTCGGCTTCGAACGGCGGCTTGCCGGCCACGCACTGGTACAGCACGACCGCCAACGAATACAGGTCACTGCGCCCGTTGAGCGGCTTGTTCTGCGCCTGCTCCGGGCTCATGTACGACGGCGTGCCGAACGCCTTGCCGGTGCCGGTCAGGTTCGAGCCGAGCCGCTTGGCGATGCCAAAATCCAGCACCTTCACAACGGGTTCGTCGCCGCTGACCTCGTGCAGGAAGATGTTGTGCGGCTTGAGATCGCGGTGCACCAGGTTCGCCAGGTGCGCTTCCGCGAGGCTGCGCAGCGCCTGCACGCCGATGTTGATCGTCTCTTCTTCCGTCAGCACCTGGTCTTGCGCCAGGCGCCGCTTGAGCGCCTCGTTGAGCGGCAGCCCGCTCAGCAGCTCCATCGCGATGTACAGCGCGCCGCCCTCGGTCTGGCCGAAGTCGTACACGCGGATCGTGTTCGGGTGCTTGAGCGACGCCGTCACCTGCGCTTCGGCGAAGAACCGCTGGATCACGTCGGAATCGTCGGAGTCCAGCGACACGGCCAGCAGCTTGATGGCCATGTCCTGGTCGGTGGCGATGCTGGTCGCGCGGTACACGGCGCCAAAGCCGCCCTGGCCGATCATCTCGCGGATGCGGTAACGACCATTGACTTCGGTGCCTTCCGTCAGGCGGCTGTCGGGATTGGCGGCGAAGACAAGCGTGGCGGTCCCGTCGTCCGGGCAGCGCGCTTCCTCAGATTTCTTGCCGCATTTCGGGCACAGACGCATCACTTGCACGCTCCAGACAACTGGCAGTCTCCCGACACCTGGGTCGGGGCGGCGGGCGGCTCGCCCGTCAAGATGCGCGCCACTTCGGCGAGATCGCTTGGTAGATCGCCAAACACGACGCTGCCGTCTGCGAGGATGTGGATGGCCACCTCCAGCCGCGGGCCAGCCTGCCCTTGCGCTGCGTCTGCCAACTGCGTCCCCTCAACCACCGGCCCCGTCTCGGTTTGCATCGCCCTGCCTGCGGCACGCCGCGGCGGCTAGAGCCCGCGAACCGAAGCCGCTTTGTACTCCTTTGCCTCTTCCACGGGAAGTTGTCCGTCGTAAAACGCCTGATCATAACCATAGACATCCGCGCCGAAGACCGTGTGACCTTCGCCGTCCACGCCCGCGGAGGCGTAGTCGATGTGCACCGGAATCGGCGTCTTCAACTGGATGATCTTCTCTTCCTTCTCGTGAATGGCCGCGCGGATCTGCGCCGGCGTCATGTCGCGATCGCGCCCGAGCAGGAAGTCGGCCAGCTCCACCGGGTTCTGCACGCGGATGCAGCCATGCGAAAACGGCCGCCGCGCCTTCAAGAAGAACTGCTTGAACGGCGTGTCGTGCAGGTAGATGTTGTACTTGTTCG
>CAIXAA010000166.1 GCA_903917305.1 uncultured Myxococcales bacterium
CTGGTGCTGGCCTCGGAGCGATCGACCTTTGAGTACGCGTACTTCAAGACGGCGCTGAGTGGCGCCGAGAGCACGACCCTGCTGCTGCCCAAGCTGATGGGGCTGCGGCGCGCGCTGGATTTCGCCTTGCTGGGTCGCAGGTTGACGGCGCGCGAGGCGATGGACCTCGGCCTCGTCAGCGAGGTCTACGCGGACGCGGCCTTCGAGACCGAGGTGCTCGCCGTCGCGCAGCGGCTGGCGCAAGGGCCCACCGCCTCCTATGCGGCCGCCAAGCGCTTGATGAACGAGGCGGCGGGGCTGGATCGCTTGGATCACCATCTCGACCGGGAGCTTGAAGCGCTGGTGCGGGTGGCCGACGGTCCGGACTTCGCCGAGGGGATCGACGCGTTCTTCGCCAAGCGAACCCCGCACTTCGGAGGCAAGTAGCCATGCACGAGCTGTCCCTGGCGCAGGGCGTCGTGCGCCGCACAGTGGTGGCGGCGCAGGAGGCCAAGGCCAAGGCCGTTCGGAGAATCTTCTTGCGCATCGGCGAGTTGGCGGGTGTCGACGGGCGCCAGCTCACGAGCGCCTTCGAAGTGGTGCGCGGCGGCACGATCTGCGACGGCGCGGTGCTGGACATCGAGTTCGTCGCCGCATCCTGGAGTTGCCCGACCTGCGCGGTGGCGATCGAAAGCGGCGCGCCGCTGCGCTGCCCGACGTGCGGCATTGCGGCGCAGTTGGCCAAGGACGCGGATGCGCTCAGCATCCTGCGCATCGAGTTGGAGGTGGACGGTGTGTGAATCCTGCGGTTGCGGCGACCCGGCCTTGATGCCGGTCGACGTGCACGAGCGGCTGCTGGCCGGCAACGATCACGTCGCCGCGCACAACCGCGCGCATTTCCAGGCGGCGGGCGTGCTGGCGCTCAACCTGATGGGCTCGCCAGGTGCCGGCAAGACGGCGCTGCTGGAGGCGACGGCGCGCGAGCTGGGTGGGCGGCTGCGCCTTGGCGCGGTGAGCGGCGATCTGGCGACGGATCGCGACGGGGAGCGCCTGCGCGCCGCCGGGATTCCGTCGCGCACCATCCAAACGAACTCCTCGTGCCACCTCGACGCGACGCTGGTGCACGACACGCTGCACGGCATGGACTGGCAGCGGTCGGACGTCTTCTTCCTCGAAAACGTCGGCAACCTGGTGTGTCCGGCGATCTACGACCTGGGGCAGGCGGCGAACATCGTGGTGCTCTCGGTGACGGAGGGCGAGGACAAGCCGCTCAAATACCCCGTGATGTTCAAGAATTGCGACCTCGTGTTGCTGACCAAGGTCGACCTGCTGCCGCACCTGCCGGGGGTCACGCTGGACGCGTTCGTCGATGCATTCGGGCGCGTGATGCCGGAGCCGCGCTGGCTTGCGCTGTCGGCGCTGACGGGCGTGGGGATGCCGGAGTGGGTGCAGTGGCTGCTGGCGATGCGGGCGGGCCAGGCGAGCAAGAAACCGCTGCGAATCCGCTTGCCTTCGTAGGGCAGTGGCGCGTCGCCCCTACGGAAAGGCGCCGGTCGCCACCAGCAGATCGAGCCGCGCCTGGCGCGCGATGTCCTCCGCGACGACCCGCGCCGTCGCCGCGTCGCGCGACCGCCGCTCGGCATCGACGACCTCCAGGTTCGTCGTGATGCCCGCCTTCCACGCCTGGCGCGACAGGTCCAGCGCCTGCACGGCCAAGGCTTCGGCCTGCCGCGCCACCTGCACCGCGGCATCGGCCTGCCGGATCGTCTGCCAGGCAGCGCGCACTTCGGAGCGGGCCTGACGCAGCACGGCTTCGACCTGGAGATCCGCCTGCGCCTGCAGGGCTTCGCGCTCGCGGCGCTGCCCCTGGCGCAGCCCCACATCGAAGATTGGAACGGTCAGAAGCAGTTGCGCCTGGTAGCCCCACGTCGGCTGCGGCGCAATCGCTGGCGCCTGGGCAAACGGCGCCAACGAGGCGGACAGCGTCGGCAGCCAATCGGCATAGCTGTCGCGCACCACCCGCGCCGATGCCCGCTGCCGCTCGCGCGTCGTGCGCACGTCCGGCCGGTCCGGATCCCCTTGCACCGTGGCAGGTTCGGGCAAGGCGGCTTCCTGCGCCGGCGTGACGGCGCCCTCTGCACCCATCAGCACGCCAAGCTGCTCGCGCAGCCGGATGAGCGCCGCCTCGGAGCCGCGCAGCTGGCCCTCCGTGGTCGCCAGTTCCTGCTCGGCCCGCACGATGTCGAGCTGGTTGCCGACGCCGCCGCGCCGCCGGTCCCGCGCGAACTGCGCGTGCTGCAACGCGGTCTCGCGGGCCTGGGTCAGCGCTTCAATCACGCGCGTCTGCGCCAGGGCAGCCAGCCAGGCGCGCGCTGCCGCGACACCGACCTGCCAGCGCACCTCGGCCGCACCCGCCTTGGCCACCGCCACCTGGTCCTCGGCGTGCGTCCACATCACCCAACGCTGCGGCGAAACCAGTGGAACAACAAGAGAAACGCTGGCATAGAGCTGGTCGGCGGCCGCCGTGACGCGCGCCCCCAGCACGCGGTCGTGGTCGAGCCGCGTGTAGCTCGCCGTGCCTTGCAGCGTCGGCAGCGCGCCGGCGCGCACCTGCTCCAACACCGCATTCATGCGCGCGATCTCTTGGGCAGCAGCGAGCGCGGTCGGCTGCCGGGCTTGCGCCTGGGACACCGCCTCGCCAAGCGTCACGACCGCGGTCTCCGCCGCCGTTGCCGGCACGGAAAAGAGCAGCGCGCAGGCTAGGATTGCTGCCCGGAGATTCACTTGCTGCCCCCGCCCTTGCCGCCCGGCGGCGGAAAAGCCACAGGTCGCACGCGCTGGCCATCTTCGGCCGCGTCGCCCAGGCTCACCGCCACGCGCTCGCCCGGCTGAACCCCTTGAATCAACTGGACACGCTGGCCATCGTGCTCGCCCAGTTGCACTTCGCGCATCGCAATGCGGTCGCCCGCGCCCAGCACCGCCACGAACGGCTTCTGGCCGCGCAGGATGAGCGCCTCCGCCGGAATCTCAGGCAGCACAGGCACATGCAGCCGCAGGGTAACCTGCAGGAAGCTGCCCGCCGCAAAGCGCCCATCGGGGTTGTCGAGGTCCACCTCCGCCACCATCGTGCGCGTCTTGGGGTCGAGCTCGCCGCTGACACGGGAGATCTTCGCGGCGACCTGCGCTTCGGGCTTGCCCGGGACGGCGACGCCCACCTCGTCGCCGACATGCACCACGGCGGCATCTGCTTGATCCAGATAGAGAAACACACGCAGCCGATCGACTTGCGCCAGGCGCACCACCGGCAGCGCGGTCGTCTGCGATCCCGTCGCCGCCTGGACCAGCGCGCCTGGATCCGCGTAGCGCGCCGTGATCAGGCCCGCGAAAGGCGCATGAATCAAACGATAATCGCGCTGCTGCTGAGCCGCGCGCACCTGGGCGCCAGCCACACCGGCACTGGCCTCCGCCTGCTGCGCATCCTGTTCCGACACGATGCCGGGCGTCGCCAGCCGCCGC
>CAIXAA010000167.1 GCA_903917305.1 uncultured Myxococcales bacterium
CGCGGACGACGGCTCGAACGCGCGCAGTGTAGACGCGGTGCGGTCTTGCGTCACGAAGCGATGGTGCAAGCCGCAAGCGCCTGGGCTTTTCGTCGCGCGGCACTTGCGCCGGTTTGCGGGTTGGGCTACATTTGTCTCAACTTGAAACACGCGAGACAGATCCGGGCCAATGGCTTGGCAGATTTGGACTCGCGCCGCGGAGAACCCAGGCATGACGCCCACGCCACGCAACGGCAACGTGTTGATCGTCGAAGACGATCCTGGCGTCCAGGAGGCGATCGAGGAACTCCTGCGCTCCACTGGCTACGCCGTCGCCTCCGTGCCGACGGCGCGCAAGGCGGAAGCGGCAGTGCGCGAAGGCCTTTTGGGCGTCATCCTGCTCGACCTCAGCCTGCCGGACAACGCCAACCTCGACCTGTTCCACCGCCTGCGCGCGATCGAGCCGCGCAACCGCATCATCGTGATGACGGCGCACGACAACCTCGACGTCGTGATCGGCGCCACGCGGGCGGGCGCCTTCGATTTCATCACCAAGGGCACGGACCTCATCGAGCGCGTGCGCATCACGGTGCGCAATGCCTTTGAATCCATTGCTCAAGAAGAGCACGTGGCGGAGCTGTCCAGCTCCCTGCTGCGCCGCGACCGCTTCGCCCGCCTGATCTCGGTGTCGCCGCAGATGGACGAGGTGCGGGCGTCGATCGACAAGCTCTCGCATTCCAAGGTGAATGTCCTGGTCACCGGCCAGAGCGGTACCGGCAAGGAGGTCGTGGCGCGCACCATCCACGACGTCGGTCCGCGCGCGCTGCAGCCGTTTGTCGCCATCAACTGCGCCGGCATCCCGGATACGTTGTTGGAAAGCGAGCTGTTCGGCTACGAGCGCGGCGCGTTCACGGGCGCGGTCGCGCGCAAGATCGGCAAGTTCGAGGCGGCGAACAACGGCACGCTGTTCCTCGACGAAATCGGCGAGATGTCGCTGCCTTTGCAAGCCAAGCTGCTGCGCGTGCTGCAGGACGGCAAGTTCGAACGCCTGGGCGGCAACACCGAAATCCACACGGACACGCGGATCATCACCGCGACGAACCGCGACTTGCTGAGCATGGTGCGGCAGGGCGGTTTCCGCGAGGATTTGTATTATCGTATCGCGGTGTTCTCGATCCTGCTGCCGCCGCTCAGCGACCGCAAGACGGACATCCCGCTGCTGGTGGACCATTTCGTGCACCAGGCAGCGCGCGATGAAAGCAAGGAAATCCGTGGTGTTGCCCCGGAAGTGATGCGCCTGTTCGACCTGCACCCGTGGCCGGGCAATGTCCGCCAGCTGCAGAACGTGGTGGCGCGCGCGGCGGTGGTGTGCAACACGGACGTCATCTCGCTGCGCGACCTGCCAGAGGCTTTCGTCCAAGAACTCCAGGAGATGCATACGGCGGAGGTGCAGGCGGCGGGCCTCAAGATCGTCGAGGAGCGCGCGGTGGCGACGGCGGCGGCGGCGGAACTGCTGGGCGTGCACTCCAGCTCCGTGACGCGGCTGCAGTCGGGCTCCGTGGCCGAGAGGCTGGATCAGGCGCTGCACCTTGCGTTCCCGTCGGCGGATACGCTGCCGAGCGTGGAGGAGCTGGAGTCCGCGGGCATTCGCCTTGCCATGCACAGACTTGGCAACAACATGCAGCTGACGGCGCGGCGCCTGCACATCAGCCGCGCGACGCTGTACCGGCGGCTCGACGCGGTGCAGCACGCCGATGCGCGGCCGCCTTCGGGGCTGACCGTGGACCTGGAGCGCGCCGAGGGCTGACAGGCTTCAGGGCTGCGCGGGATCCAGGACCGCCCGCAACTCCGCAATCTGGCTCGCATCCAACGCAGCAGCCTCTTCGAGCAGCGCCACGAGCCGCAGCGACAGGTCGCGGTGCAGTTGCGCCACATCCGGCCACGGCGCCAGCACTTGCAGGTGACGCGACAGCGTGACGGCATCGCCGCGCGCAACGGCACCGGTCAAGCCGCGCACCAGCGCTTGCTGCGCGGGCACGGCAGCCAGCGCATCGAGCGACGTGCGCGCCAGGTGCAGCAGGCCGCGCCGCGCCACGTCAGGCGGCAGGCCGGCGGCCGCGCAGAGCGTCTCCCCGGATGCGACCAAAGCTGCGAGATCATTGGCAACAACCGCTGCGGCGGCGTGGTAGAGCACGCGATGCTCCGCCGCCACCTGCACCGGAACACCGCCCAGCGCTTGGGCAAGCTGCTGGCACAGCGCCAGGACGGGCGGCGCGCCGGCCAGCGCCATCAGCGCGCCCTGCAAGGGCCGACCGGCCAAGGACGCCGGCTGCCGCAGCGGCTCGGGCAGCGCGCAAAGCGGATGCAGGGAGCCGACCGCCGCCAACACATGGGGACCAAGCAGGATCTCCGGCTGCGAAGCGCCCGAGAGGTGCAGCCAGGTCTGCCCCGCGCCGGCATGCGGCCAGTCGGCGGCCGCTTGCGCCAGCAGGCGATCCGGCACGGCGAACACGAGGATGCCGGCCCGCAAAAGCTGTTCCGGCGTCGGGTGTTGCACCACCGGCAGCGCGAGCTGCTCCGCTTTCAGCCAGGCGAGCACCTGCCGGCGCCGCGCGTCATTGCGGCAGACCAGCGTGACGTCGCGACCGGCGCGCGACCACGCGACAGCGACGCTGGTGCCGGCACGCCCCGCGCCGATGACGAGAATGCTGTCTTTACTCGCCGACATACAATCGATGCTCCGCGATGTACGCCGCCACCTGGCGCGGCAGCAGCCCCGCCGTACCCTGGCCCGTGCGCAGCAGGTGGCGCAGGTGCGTCGAGCTGATGTCCGGCAATTCCAGCGGCAGCGCCAGCGCTTCGAACGCCCGCGCGACGGGGAAACCGGGGCGGCGCAGGACGAGCGGCGGGGCGAGGCGTTGCAACTCGGTCCATTCCTTCCATTTTTCGCGATCGTCCAGCAGATCCGTCCCCATCACGATGCGAAATTGCGTCCCCGGTTCGCGGCGTTGCAGCTCGCGGACGACGTCGATCGTCGCGCCTTGGACGTCCTGCTCGACCCGGCTCTGGTCGCAATCCACCTGGCGCTCCGGCAGGAAGCCGAAGGCGCGGCGGCACATGGCCACGCGGTGCTCGAAAGCCACGGATTGCTTGCCAAAAGGATGGCGGTACGTGGGCAGGACGTAGACGGCGTCGACCGGACCCGCGCTCAAAAGGTACGTCGCGGCAAGCACATGCGCGACATGGGGCGGATCGAAGCTGCCGCCGAACAGCGCGACCGTCGTCACCGCAGCACGCCGGAGGTGCGGCGGTAGAGGAGGTACGGCCGGGCGTGGTCCGCGAACTGGGCCTCGCCGCTGGCGAAATCGGCGCACATGTCGTCGATGGTCCCGCCGGCTTCGAGGCAGAGGCGCGCCGCCGTGCCGCCCATCAGCAGGTCGATGGCAAGGCGATCGGAGACGAATTCGTAGGTTTCGGTGCGCCAGGCGAAGTCGGCGGGCGACAGGGCGTGGGCCGCCGCGAGCAATGCGAGGCCAGAACGCACGGCTGGAAATACTGCTCGATCAAAGACTTCCACGGCAACGCCGCCGCACACCTGGCCGACGAACTTCTGGAAGGTCGGCTCGAACAGCATCGGACGGACGTGCATGCCGGGGATGGCGAGCGCTTCGATGGCTTGGGCGTAGCGGCGCGCGTCCAGCCAAGGTGCGCCGATCAGCTCGAAAGGTCGCGTTGTTCCGCGACCTTCCGACAGGCGCGTGCCTTCGACGAGGCAGCCTCCGGGATAGACGACCGCGGTCGCGACCGTGGGCATGTTCGGCGACGGCGCATACCACGGCGAGCCGTTGCCGCCGAAGTCGATTTCATCGAGGTATTGCGCGGGGTTCCAATCCTCGCAAGGCACGACGTGCAGGTCGACATCGAGCGATTGCTCCGCGGCGTACAGGCGCGCAATCTCGCCGATGGTCAGGCCGTGGCGCTGCGGCACGTCGATGTAGCCGACAAAGCTGCGGTATTCCGGCGCGAGCGCGTTGCCCTCCACGACCTCGCCGCCGAGGGGATTCGGACGGTCGAGCACGACGACGCGCACGCCGCGCAGCGCGCAAGCCTGCAAGGCCATGCACAAAGTCGCTGCGTAGGTGTAGTAGCGCGCGCCGACGTCCTGGATGTCGAACAGCAGCACTTGGATGCCGTCCAGCGCCTCCGGCGCCAGGACCAGCGAGTCGACGCTGCGGCCATACAAGGTCGCGACTTCCAATCCGAACACCGGGTCCGCGCCGCCATCGACCGCGATCAGGTCCTGCGCGGTCGACCACAGCCCGTGCTCCGGACCGAACAGGCGCACGACGTCGATGCCGCGGGCGCGCAGCACATCGACCAGGTGCTGGCGGCGGTGCGGCCGCCTTGCGCTGCGCACCAGCGAGCTGGGGTTGCAGACGACGGCCACGCGCTGGCCTGCCAGCTGCGCAAAGCCTTGTTGCTCAAGTGATTCTGCGCCTGTACGGAACATGTGCCGTCCTGACAGGGTCGCGCAGAGCGACGACGCCTGTGCGCCTTTGTTGGGCCGCAAGCTCACCCGATGCGGGATTCGCCGCGGCGGGTCGCCAGAAAGTGTCATTTCCGGCGACCCTGTCAGAGGTCAATGCTCGGGGCCGCGTTCACCGCTCTCCGGGAAGCGCAGCAGGCGCAGCTCGCCCTCGCCTTCCTTGCGGTAGACCTCGATTTCCTTGACGTTGGTCAGGTTGACGTAGAGGGAAGGCAACGGCTCGAGTTCATTGCGCAGCGCGATGAAGCCGGAGTCGATGCCATCGACGATGCCGATGACCGACGTGTCCTCGTCGTCGAACTGGATCACCCAAACCTTCTGCCCGATCAGTCGTTGCATGTGCCCGTCCTTGCCTTTGCGGCCGCGCATCGTACACGCAGCGGGTCCCAGGCTCAACCGTATGTCGGACGGGATTGGTCGGAATTGGTTTGACAGTGACGTGCGAGTTGCGCAGTCTTTGACGCCCCGACCCGAGGAACCGACATGACGCAGGAAAACGACCAGGTGGCAGGCAACGACGCAAGCTACGCGCGCCTGTCGGACATCGACGAATTCATCGCCCGCACGCAGGATTATGCCGACGGCAAGCTGACATCCGACCAGTACCGCGCCTACCGCCTGACGCGCGGCGTGTACGGTCAGCGGCAGGACGGCGTGTTCATGATGCGCGTCAAGCTGCCCGGCGGCATCGTGTCGCCGCCGCAGATTCGGGTGCTTGCGGATCTGGCCGCGCACGCGCCCGACGGCAACGGGCACATCACCACGCGCGAAAACATGCAGTTCCACCACATGCCGCCGGCGGAAGTGCCGGGCTGGATGCGCAAGCTGGCGCAAGCAGGCGTGACGATGGTGGATGCGTGCGGCAACGCGGTGCGCACGGTGACCCAGGACCCGTATGCCGGGCTGGCGCAGGACGACGCGTTCGACACGACGCCGTACCTGGACGCCATCACCCGGTTCTTCCTGCGCAATCCGCGGGCGCTCAACCTGCCGCGCAAGTTCAAGATTGGCCTGTCCTCCTCGCCGGAGGATCGGGCGTATGCCGCGATCAACGACCTCGGGCTGGTCGCGCTGCGCACCGCGGACGGCAAGCCGGCGTTTCGCGTGATGATCGGCGGCGGTCTGGCGTCGATGCCCCGCAGCGGCCTCTGCGTGCACGAAGCGTGGCCGGCGAGCGACATCCTGACGCCGTGCGCCGCGGTCATCGACCTGTTCCAGGATCACGGCAACCGCAAGGTGCGGTCCAAGGCGCGAATCAAGCATGTTTTGCGCAAGATGGGGGACGAGGCCTTTGGCGCGCTCTACCAGGAGTACCTGGCGCGCGTGCAGGCCGATCCGCCGCCGACACTTTCCGACATCGCGCAGGAGCCCAGCGCCACGCCGTGGAGCTGGCAGCGACCCACGCAGCCCACGGATTTCGCTGCGTGGGCACGAACTTGCGTGCGCGAGACGCGGCTGCGGGATCGCGTGTTCGTGACGATCCGCCTCGATCGCGGCGGCGAGGTGACGGCGCAGAACCTGACGGATTTGGCCGACCTGACGGCGCGGTACGGCGAAGGCTTCCTGCACTTCACGCCGCAGCAGAACGCGGTGCTGCGCGCGGTGCCGGTTGCCGACCTGCCGGCCTTGCATGGCGCGCTGCTGGCGGCGGGGCTGGGCAAGCCGGGGTCGGGGACGATCCTGGACATCACGAGTTGCCCGGGCGTGAGCACCTGCAACCTCGGCGTGACCTTGTCGCGCAACCTCGCGGATGAACTGACCGAACTGGTGGCGGCGCGCGGCGACGCGGATCTTTCCATCAAGATCAGCGGCTGCCACAACAGCTGCGGCCACCACCACGTCGGCACGATCGGCTTGTACGGCGCGCTCAAGCGCATCGATGGCCGCCCGGCGCCGCACTACCGCTTGCTGGTCGGCGGCGGCGTGCATGCGGCAGGCGCGGTCTTCGGCGAGGATCTCGGGCTTTTGCCGGCGCACCGGGTCTCGCAGGCCGTGCGGCGGCTGCTGGAGCATGCGGATCGGCTGCGCGCGCCGGACGAGACGGCGGGCGCCTTCCTGCGCCGCACGCCGCCCGTGGAGCTGCGCCCGGTGGTGGCGGATCTGCTCAACATGGCGGAAGCGGATGCGACCGAGCACGACTTCTGGGACATCGGCGCACAGGCGCCGTTCCAGGTCGAAGCGCGCGAAGGCGAGTGCGCGGCGTAGCGGCGGCAGTCCAAAGCGGTCTACAATCGGGACATGACGAACGGCAGGGCCAGCGCGGCGTGCGGATTATTCCTGATTTTGGTCAGTTGCGTCGCGTGCAGCGGGCCACAGGTGATGGCGCAGCAGCTGTCGAGCGGCGAGCGCGTGCCGATCGAGGGCACCTCCGCCTCCATCGTGGTGCCGCGCGGCTATGCCAAGCTGGACGCGGGCACGTGGGGCCTGCAAGTCGAGCGCGGCCGCGCCGTCCTGCTCAAGGTGCAGCGCGTCCCGGAGCCGGAGATCGGCGCCCAGACCTACGTCGACCAGATCGTCGCCGCCATGCACAGCCAGGGCAACGAGGACCTGGAGCGCGATGAGGCGGTGACGCTCGGCGATCTGCGCGGGCGGTTGCTGGAGGCGGTCGAGCTGCGCGGCAACGAGCCGGCGAGCCTGTGGTTGCTCGTGCTCGTGGCGGAGGACGGCATGTACACGGCGACGGTCGCGGGGCCGGCCGTGGAAGTGCGCAGCAAGCGCGCGGAGTTGGAAGCGTTTCTCACGTCCCTGCGCGTGCCGCTGCCGAGCGGGGCGACGCGGCCGGAACCACCCAAGGTCGTGGATCCGCTTGGGATCGAGCCGCCCAAGGTCTTGGATCCGCCGGGGACCGAGCCGCCGCTCGGCGTGCCCCCGACGACCGAGCCTGAGCAGGAAGCGGGCCCCGGCCCGGGACCAGCGCCGGAAGTGCAACCCGGCTCAGTGCCCTGAGCGACCCGGCCTCACGTTCCACAGCCGCGCCATGACCAGCGCTCCGATGATCGCGAAGGGGATCGGCGCGAACGGCCACGCGCTCCAGCCCAGGTCCTTGTTGTCGAGCAGCCAGCCCATGCCGGGGCCGACGAAGGCAGCGGCAAGGTATTGCATCCCATCGAAGAGGCCGGCCGCCGTGGCTGCTGCCTTGCGCCCGCCGAAGTCCATGGACGCCGCGCCGCCGACCATGCCGTGGGCGCCGTTGACGAAAA
The DNA here is from genome assembly GCA_903917305.1 of uncultured Myxococcales bacterium. GTDB lineage: Bacteria > Myxococcota_A > UBA9042 > UBA9042 > UBA9042 > CAIXAA01. The sequence continues at coordinate 7,726 of CAIXAA010000167.1, forward strand.
AGGACAGGATTCCCAGGCAAATCGCGGCTGGCCACGCGCCGAAGCCCATGCGCTGGCTCAGGCCAAAGGCGGCGAGGGTCACGGCCATGCCGACAAAACCGAAGACGATGACGGGTGCGCGCCGGCCGCCGAAGCGGCGGTCGCTGGTCATGCCAAACGCAAAGCCGCCGAGGATGCCGCACAGCGCGATGAGCCAGGCGGCCGTCTGGTACGGGGCGAACGCGGAGATCTCGCCGCCGGGCGCGTAGACCTGCGCGAAGAACTTGGGGTTCCACGAATCGACGGTGGAGCGGCGCACCATGCCGATCATCATCGAGGCGCCCGCGATGGTCCACGTGGCCTTGGAGGCGAAGACCTTCTTGACGACGAAGACCAGGGACGCGGGCTGGTCGCCGTTGTCGCTGGAGCCGTCGCCGGTGTCGCGCTCCTCGAAGCCGGCGTCCTTGGGCGTGTCGCGCAGCCAGATGAAGTTCACGACGAACAGGCCAAAGACCGCGATGCCCGGCACGAAGTAGGCCCACTGCAAGCCGAAATTCGCGGCGATGAAGGGCACGCCGCTGAACGCGAGCAACAGGCCGATGCGGATCAGCACGCCGAAGATGCCCGCGAAGGTGCCGCGCTCGAGCACGTGGAACCACTGCGCGTTGACCTTGACGATGCTGAGCGCGCCGAAGCTCTGGAAGTAGCCGTTGACGCCCCAGATGCCGACCATGAGCCACAACGTGCCGTTCGCGGTCATGCCGTGCGACAAGACCGCGGGGGTGACGACGTCGACGTGGTGGCCAGCGACGTGGACGACGGCGGGCGTTTGCACCATCAGGACGCACAGGCCGAACAAGGCGTTGGCGATGGCGGCGCCGACCGCGCCGAACAGGAACGCTTTTCTGCCACCGATGCGGTCGGCGATGGGGCCGTTGAAGACGACCGAGAGGCCGTAGACCAGCGGCATCATGAACTCGAACTTGCCGAGATCGCTGTTGGACCAGCCGAAGTACTGGCTGAGCGGGTGCATGGTCGCGGCGAAGTTGTAGCGCGACATGTAGAACAGCGCGTAGAGCGTGCCGAGGGCGAGCCAGTTGATGGTGCGGCGGCGGCGGAAGTCGGCGTCGAGGAAGGGCTCGGGGATGGCGACGGACATGCAGGGCCCTCCTGGGCAAGCTGGGCGGCGCAACTATGGAAGACGCGGCGGAGGCTTGCAACATGGCGCACGGCGCGGAATCTGGTAGTGTCCAAGCTTGGTGCGCTTGCTGCCGCTCCGGTCCTCGATGAACAACCCGTTCCGTCATGCCCAGCCCCTCTCGCCGCCGCCCGGCGCGCCCCACCTTGGGCTGCGCGTCGGCGTGCACGACGGCTCGCGCGTGGAGTGGGTGGCGACGGTGCCGATGGCGCCGCCGGGCGAGCAGCACACGTATGAGACCATTTTCGAAGCGGAAATCGCCGACGCCATCTGGGTCGCGCACCAGCCTTGGGAGCACTTCACGATTCGCACGCGGCTGACCAGCCCGGTGCTCGCGCCGGGGCAGCAGCTGTCCGGCACGCCCATCGAGCAGCTGCGGCGCCGGGCGCTGGCGGGGGCGCACGCCCTCAAGGCCCGCGTGCCCAAGGCCGTGCATTTGCTGCAGCTGGCCCGGGCGCGCGACCTGATCTTGACCGACGAGGAAGCGCACGAGGTCGCGGATCGGCTGCGGCAGATGGTGGAGGAAGCCTCGGCGGCGCGCGCCGCTTTCGAGCACCACGAAGAGAACACCGACCCGGCGCTGCACAGGGAATACCACCTCGCACTCGAGTACCTGTCGACGCAAATCCTGGTGGCGATCACGCGGTTGACCAGTGCGCTGCACGGCACGCCGGGCGCGCGCGGGCGGCGGCGGCGGCCGCTGGGCGGCGCCAATGCGGTGGTGGAGGCGGCGCTGCGCGAGGCGCTGGTGGCCGAACGCACCTTCCGCCGCGCGCACAAGCTGCCCTTGCCGTCGGAGTGGACGGCGCGCGAAGTGGAGTCGTACGTCAACCGGTCCGCGCAGCTCAAAAAGCACTTCCAGCAGGCGCTGTTCCTCGACGCCAGCGGCTACATGCTCGACCAGCGGCTGCGCAACTGGATCGCCGCCGTGGTCGCCATGATCGCGTCGACGTTCTATTTCGTGTGGCAGGTCTACTACTTGAACGCCAGGACCTCGGCGGGGTCGACGACGGTGTCGCTCGTCATGGCCGGCCTGATCGCCGGCCTCGTCTACGCCGCCAAGGACCGCATCAAGGAGGTCGGGCGCGACTGGGTCGCGGTCAAGCTCAAGCACAGCTATGCGGATCGCGTGGTGGATCTGCGCCTGCAGGAGCGCATGGACCCGAACCGCAGCCAGTTCGGCCTGGCGCGCGAGACGATCACGGTGCGCAAGAAGCTGGAGCCGGACCTGCTGAACCCGGCGCTGGGGCGCACGACCCAGGTGCAACACCTGCACGTGCGGGAGCTGATCAAGCACAACGGCCTGAAGCTGTTGCAGGATCAAGGGCTTTGCGGCATGAAGCACGTGTTCCGCTACGACCTGTCGACGCTGCTGGTGCGGCTGGACGACAAGTGCAAGCGCGTGCCGGAGGTGCATGGCGGCGGCGTGCGCACGGTGTCGGCGACGCGCGTGTACCGGATTCCGGTGCGGGTGCGGCTGCAACGCGTCAACGGCACGGCGCATCCGGTGCTGGAACAGCGCGGCGTGCTGCTGCTGCGGCGGCGCGGGCTGGAGCGCTTCGTGCGCACCGACGAGGAAGGCCGCCTGCACCGCCGCCATTCGGAGATGGAGAACGGATGAACCAGAAGCGCTTGATTGCCGGGCTGATCGTGCCTGGCGGCGGCTCGCTGCTGCAAGGCCGCTGGGGCGAGGCACTGCTCGGACTGTGGACGGTCGGGATGCTGGTGGCGCTGGCCATCGTCGCGCTGGTCGCGGCGAACCGGCCGGAGGCGGTGGACGCCGCGTCGGTGACCGATGCCGTGCGCGCGCTGGCCTGGCCGCTGCGCATTCCGCCGACGGTGCCGGTGACGGCCGCGCTGGCCTTGGCCGTGCACGGGCTGTGCGCCTGGGGAGCCGCGCGCGACCGTGAGTGATCCCGGCGCCGTGCTCGCGCTCGACATTGCGGAACGACTGCGGATTTCGGCGCATGGCTGTCCGCCCGACGTCTTTGCGCGCCTGCGCGAGTGGGCCGAAGCGACCTACATCTTCGAAAATCCTGCGTATTGGCACGCGCGCCTGCACCGCCACCCGTGCAAGCACATCCCGCGGCGCATGGAGCTGGCGCGCCTGAGCGATACCGAGATCGAGCTGCCGCGCGGGGCGAACCGTGACTTGAAGCGGCTGCTGGCCGAGATTGCGCCCGGGTTGCCCGTGCAGATCAGCGATCGGCGCAGCGCGCCGCCGTCCGAACTGCTCAACCTGACGGTGGAATTGCGACCGTACCAGCAGGACGCCGTGGAGCGCGCGGTGCAGCTGCGCGACGGCGTGCTGGTTGCGCCGACCGGCTCGGGCAAGACCGTGATGGCGATGGGGCTCATCGCCCGGCTGCAGGTGCGCACGCTGGTGCTGGTGCACACGAGGACTTTGCTTTCACAGACTTGCGCGGTCATCGAGCGCAGCCTCGGCGTGCGCGCCGGCCGCATCGGCGCGGGCGAGGACGAGCTCGGCGACGTGACGGTGGCGACGGTGCAGACGTTCTTGCGGCGCGATCCCGAAGAGTTGCGCGACCATTTCGGCCTCGTGCTGCTGGACGAGGCGCACCACTGCCCGGCGACGACCTTCACCGAGGTGATCGAGCGCTTTCGCGCCCGCCACCGCATCGGCCTGACCGCGACGCCGGAGCGCGCCGATGCCCTGCACCCGCTGATGTACGCGACGTTGGGCCCGGAGCTGTACCGCGTCAAGCCTTCGGAAATGGTGGATCTCGGGTCGTTGTGCGCGGCGAGCGTGCTGCCGGTCGAGACCACGTTCTGCGGCGGCCGCATGGTCGATCGCGGCCGGATGATCAGCCGCCTGTGCGAAGACCCGCAGCGCAACCAGGATCTCGCCACGGCGATCGCGGCGACGCGCGGCGAGCGCTCCCTGGTGCTGAGCGAACGTGTCCAGCATTGTCAGGAGCTTGGCGCCTTGCTGCGCAGCGCGCAGGTGCCGGCGTTCGTGCTGGTCGGCGCGCACTCCGAGCAGGATCGGCAAAAGACGCTGGCCGCGTTTCTCAGCACGCCGCGCGCCGTCCTGGTGGCGACCGGGTCGTTGATGGGCGAAGGCTTTGATTGCCCGGACCTCGACACGCTGTACCTCGCGGTGCCGAGCGGCAACACGACGCGGACCACGCAGGCGCTCGGCCGGATCCTGCGGCCGCATGCCGCCAAGACGCTGGCGCGCGTGTTCGACTTCGTGGACAGCCAGACGCCGGGACTGCACCGCACGCTGCGCAGCCGGCTGGCCGTCTACCGCAAGCACCAGGCGCAAGTGCTGCCGGCGGTGGGCATCGCGTCGCTGCGGGGGCCGCCGCCAGCTTGACGGTGCATGGCGCGCTCGCCCTGGCAAAACCATTTGCAACACCCGGGACGGGCGCGCAAGATGGGGCTCCAGGTTGCCTTCACCGCGGTTGCGAGCACCCCGTGCACGTCCATCGACTGACCTATCCAGCGGCACACGTCGCCTTTGTCCTCTACGCCGGATCGGTGGAGGCCTTGCCGCAGGCATTGGCGCCGCTGCTCGATGCCGTGCGTCAGGCGGGCGCGCCGCCGCTGGGGCCGCCGCTGGTGCTGTACCCGAGCGCCGCGCAGAATCCCGATTCGATCCTGGCGCGCATCTGCGTGCCCGTGCGCGCGACCTTCCTGGGCAGCCACCGCGTGCGCACGCTGACCTTGCCGGCGGTGGACGTCGCCGTCGTGCGCCACATCGGGCCGCACCGCGACATCGGCAAGGCGTACGAGGCGCTGTCGGCGTGGATTGGCGAACACGGCATGTCGCTTGCGGAGGGCATGTCGGAGACCTTCGTGTGCGGTCCCCACGACGGCGCGCCCGAAGACGAGTGGCAGACGGATGTGGCGGTGCGGCTCAAGGCGCAGCCCCCTGCTCCGTAGCCCGCTTGCGCCCACGCGATGGACGTGCACAATTCCGCCCCTCGCAGCAGGAGGCCCGCTCGCCATGAGAATCGTCGACAAGCCTTGGGGACACGAAGAGATCTGGGCCGAGACCTCGCGCTACGCGGGCAAGTTCCTGGTCATCAAGGCCGGCGAGAAGCTGTCGCGCCAGTTCCATGAACGCAAGGAAGAGACCATCTGCGTGCTCGACGGCGTGCTGGTGCTGGAGTTGGGGCACGCGCCGGTGGAAGTCCGCCAGCTGCAGCGCGGCGAGAGCTACCACATCACGCCCGGCACCGTGCACCGCTTCTGCGCGGCGGACACGGACGTGCGGCTGGTGGAGGTCTCGACGCCGGAGCTGGATGACGTCGTGCGCCTGGAAGACAAGTATGCGCGCGTGCCGGACTGACGCAGCCCGCGAGCGCCTGAAACTTCTGCCAAAATCAGCGACTTCCGGCTTGCGGGGGTGCACAAAGGTGCACACGCGGCTCCTTGTGGCCGCAAGGCGCCCAGGCTAGACTCAACACTCGCCTTTTCGCCGCCGGCATTGCGATCGCAGCATCCGGACCCGCGCGAGGCGCTGATCACTGCCGAGCGCCGCGAGGAGCCGAACCATCATGCAAAGTGCCGGTCTGCCGCATCCTCCCGCCGAGGCGGACATCCAGAAGCTGATCTCGCAGTTGCGCGACGACCTGACCTTCGGCGTGCGCACGGAGGTGGCCGACCGCATCGTGCAGCTGGCCGCGGCGGAGCCGCACCCGATGGCGAAGGCTGCCCTGCTGGAGCGCGCCGGGCGCCTCGTGCAACGCGATGATCCCATGCGTAGTCTGGGCCTTCTGCGCGAAGCCTTCCGCCTGTACCCGACGGTGACGGTGGGTCGGCGCCTGCTGGCACTCGCCGAGCATGACGCGACATTCCAGCGGCTGAACCGCCTGGGCCGGCTCGCGGACGCGGTCGCGGCGGTGGCGGTCGGGCCGGAAGAGCGCGCGGACACGCTGGAGGAGGCGGCGCACGTCCACCTGAACCAGGGCCATGGCCTGTCCGCGGCGGCGGCGATCGAGGCGCTGCTGGCCCTGCAGCCGGCGCACGAGGAAGCCAAGGAACTGCTGGATCTGGCGCAGCAGCAGATCCTGGCGCGCGAAGAAGCGCTGCAGGCGCAGAGACTTGAGATTGCCCAGGGCGACGAGGCGGATCGCCCGGACGCCCTGCTCGCGTACGCGGAGCTGCTGCTGGCCGGCGACGAGCCGCTGGCGGATGCGGCGGCCGTGGTGGCGGATGCGGTGGATGCGGGTGCGTCGCTGGTCGCGGCGGCGCCGGCCTGGGTGGAAGTCGCGAGGGCGATGGGCGATCCAGGGGAGCTGGTGCGGGCGCTGTCGGCCTCGATCGTGATCGGCGAAGGCACCCAGGGGCGGCTGCAGCACGCGGACGAGCTGGCCAACATCGCGGGAATCGATCGCGACAATCCGGAGGCGGCGGCCAGCGCGCTGCGGATCCTGTGCGAAGCGCTGCCCGATGATCCGTCGCTGCGGGCGCGGCTCGAGACCGTGCTGGCGTCGATGGCGCCGGACCCGGACGCGGCGCTCGAGGAAGTGCGCCACCGCGCGCTCAAGGAGCGCGACCGTGTCGGCGAGGCGATCGTCTGCCTGACGATGGCGCAGCGCGCGCAGCAGGGCGGGGACATGGAGCAGGCCGAGCGGCACTTCCGCCGCGTGCGCACCTTGTCGCCGCAGAATCCGGACTCTTTGGACTTCTTCGAGAACTTCTACCGCCAGGCCGGCGACCACAAGCGGCTGCTGGTGGCGCTGACGCAGCGCCTCGCGACCGCCGAAGGCCGTGAAGTCGTTCGCATTGCCCTGGAGATGGCGCACCTGGCCGAAGGCCCGCTCGAGGCGCCGGAGCGCGCGATCGAAGCGTACCAGCGCGTCATCGCCGTGCAGCCGGACCACCAGGAGGCGACGGCGGCGCTCGATCGGCTCTACGAGCAGCTGGGCCGCTGGCACGCGCTGCGCGACCTGCTCGACCGCAACCTGCGCGCGCTGATGGCGCAGATCGCGATCGACGACTCGGTGCGCGGTCAGGCCATGGCGATCCTTTGCCGGATCGCAGGGTTGCATGAAGACAGCGACAAGCTGCCGAGCCACGAGCTGGCCTTGGCGGCGTACCGGCAGGTGCTGACACTGGCGCCGAACCACCACATCGCGCTGGCGGCGCTGACCTCGCACTGCGAGCGCATCGGCGACACGGCGACGTGGATCGACCTGCTGGAGCGGGCGGCGCTGGCGGCGGCGGATGCATCGGAGGCGGGCGAGCGCGCCGAAGCGGCGGCGCGCGTGGCGGCGGACCACCTGGGCGATCTGCCGCGTGCGGCGCGCAACTGGTGGAAGGCGCTCGAAGCGCGCCCCTCGCGGGTGGCGGCGGCGCAGGGCCTGCAGGACGTGCTGCGCAAGCTCGGCGACACGGAGGGATTGCAGCGCGCCCTGGAGGCCGAACTGGCCGACATCTGGGGCACTTCCCTGCTGGTGACCCTGCCGGAGGACCTGACGCGGCTGCGCCATCAGCCCGGCGCGGAGCGTGCCGCGCAACTGCTGGAAGAGCTTGCCCGAATTTGCGAGGCGGCCGGCGACACCAAGACGGCGCTGCACGCCCAACGGCTGCTGCTGGAAGCGGTTCCCGACCACATGGGAGCGCTGGCGGCGCTGCAGCGGTTGGTGGACGGGGGCGATCGCGCGGCCTGGCTGGCCGACGTGCTGGATGCCCATGCCAGGCAGCCGGAGCTGTCCGAGCGCAGTCGCGTCGCGGTGCTCGAGGCGCTGGCGGCGCTGTGCACCGGGCCGCTGCAGGATCTGCCGCGCGCCGAGGCGATTGCCGAGAGATTGCGCAGTTGCGAGCCGCAGTCGGACGTGGCGCGCTCCGTCGAGACACGCGCCCTGGTCAGCCACGGCGATCCCGCGGCGCTGCGCGCGGCGCATCCGCGGGGCAAGGAAGGCGCGACGCAGTTCGTGGCCGCGGCCGTGGCTGCGGCGGCGGGTCGGGAGGGTCTGGCGCGTGCCGCGATGCTGCGCGCCGCCGGCGAGGCGCTGCGGGGCGAACTGGAGGACGAGGAGCACGCCGCGGTCGTGCTCAGCGATGCGCTCGAGGCGGCGGACACGGTCGACACGGCCGAAGCCCGGCAGCTCTGCACGGAGCTGGCGCGCGACGTGCTGCACTGCGCCATGGGCGCGCACCTGATTGGTTTGCAACGTATTGCTGCGGACATGCTGGTCAAGCACGCGCAGCCCGACCAGTTCGTGAGCGCCCGCCAGATCCGCATCCAAGCGCTGGTGCGCGGCGCCCTGTGGACCGAGGCGGCGCAGGCCACGGCGGAGCTGGTCGAGGACATGATCACCGGCGGCCTCCATACGGAACTGCTGGATACGCTGCGTGAATTCGAGGATCTCAGCGAGCGCGCGGAGGAGGAGGCCAGCCTGCCGGATCGCTTTGCGAGCTGGGCGGCGATCCTCGGCGAAGATGCGAACGCGCCGACGACGGCGCTCGAAGCGCTGGTGTGGTTGTGGCGGCGCAGTGCCGAGCGCGCGCTGCGCGGCAGCCTGGATCTCGGTCTGGCGCGGCACGCGGTCGACGAGGCGCTGCGCGTGGCGCAAGGCGGGCGCGACCTGCTGGCGCTGCGCGAGCGCGTCGCAACCGTGCAGGAAGACTGGGCCGCGGCCGTGGACACCCTCGAACAGATTGCGACGGTGGAGAGCGGCGAGGCGCGCACCGAGACGCTGCTGCGCGCCGCCGCGCTGAGCGACCGATCCCTTCAGGATCCGCTGCGTTCGGCGCGCCTGTACCGCGACGTGCTGGCCGCGCGGCCCGGCAGCGTGCCGGCCTGGCAGGGCTTGCTGGCGGCGCTGCGCGAGCTGGGCGACACCGCGGATCTGGCCGAAGGCCTCGACACGCTGCTGCAAAACCAGGCACTTCCGCGCGACCTGTTGGCGCAGGCGACGCTCGAGCGCGTGGCGCTGGCGCTCGATGCCGGGCAGGACGATGCGCTGGCCGCGGCGCGTCCGCGCCTGGAAGCGTTGGCGAACGTTTCGGAACTGCAAGACGAAGAGGAGACGCTGCTCGCCGTCGTGGCGGCGCAGCTGGACGTGCCGGAGCGCGCGGTCGCGGCAGCGCAGCTGCTTTGGCCGGTGGCGCGGCGC